>JAESSX010000110.1 GCA_016763915.1 Rhodospirillales bacterium | reverse complement strand
GCGCTGGCCTGAACAGCCGACACAATTGCCTGATGTGTCGCGGCATCATCCCTTCCTAATACTCAGGCCTTCACCTCATCTATCGCCTGACCGCATACGGCCTGTTTTTTTTCGCTATTCCCTATTTTACGTCAAAGATAATCGTCCGTTCCACCAACACCTCACGTCCGGCAACGACGGCGTCGGCGATGGCCCGGGGGCTGAGGTTATAATCAAACCCGACAACCTGGATGGCGGTGATCAGGTTGATCGGGAACATTTGAGCCATGAGTTCGACTTTGGCCTTATAGGGCCCCTTGCCGGTCAAGGCATCGCCATCGATGCTGTAAGCGGCCCACCGGTTCCCTAACGGCTCAATGCCTTTTCGATGGTTTCGTTCGACCGTCGACTCGCCCGTGAGTATCAAGGAAAGCCGGGTTGGTCTCAGGAACGGCAACGCCGTCGTCGAATACGGGATTGTCACGGTTCGTTCGCGTTCGCCACCGCGGACGCTTTGCACCAGGAACCGGGATTGCAGGCTGAAGAGTTGATAGTCCAACGGCAGCTTGCCGGCGTGCACATAGGATGATTCGTTGTCCCGCACGTCCCCATTCGGGTCCGTATCACCGGATAGGAAGATCACCTTGCCGACGCTGTCGGTAACCGTTATCCGCAACCAGACCAGCCGTTCTCCGGTGAAGCCGGTTGGGACATTGTGACCTTCCGTGATGTTTTTGACATTCGCTTTGAATTTGATGCCGTCGCGGCTGGCGCTGTCCGTCACGATATCGCCGAGTGCGTACCCGTTGCGGAGCACTTCAAGGCGTTTTAGCCGAACAAACGCGAGCCGCTCCAATTGGTAATCGATGATCTCGCGGGCATCGTAGCGATCATCAACGGATTCCCATGCTGCGGGGAATTTGAAATTTTCCGGGACTTTATCCTCGAACTTGTCGGTGCCCCAGCCGGCCTTGACATCAAACAGCAACCAATCGGCCAGGGTTGCGAGTTTCTGCGCCTCCGCGTTGTGCGGAAAGATGCCGGGATGAACGAGGGAATAGTCAGGTCCGGCAAATATATGGTTCGTCAGCTTGCGTGATTTTGTCGGCACCCCACCAACCATGGCCGCCGGGCCGTGGGCATAACCCGATGGTTTGCCCTGGATCTTGCCCATATGACAGTCCTGGCAGGTAACACCCTTGGCCGCCGCCGGGCTGGCCCGATATTCGCTGAAGGCTTCCTCCAGGCGGAAGCCATTGAGCAGGGTTACGTCATGGCAGGTCCCGCAAAATGTCGAACTGGAGATGGGCGTGAACTTCACGACGCCGGTGTGAATTTTCCGCCCCGGCTCGCCGGCTTTGGTGACGACCCTGTATTTATGCGTATTTTCAAGGACGCGTTTAAGTTCCTTGTCGCCTTGCGGTCCGAAGACGGGTTGCAGCAAGTCCCCTTCGACCAATGCGATCCGGCCGCTGGCCTTATTGTAAATATTTTCCACCCGATGGCAGACGACGCAGGTTATGCCCTCGCGCGAAGTCGGATGACGTTCAAGATTGGAAATCTGCGGCGATTCGCCTTGATTCATGCCGACTTGATTGTGGCAACGGATGCAGAAATCGCCATTGGTTCCGTTGACCTGTGAATTGACGAAGTTTTGAAACGCCATGTAGGCGGGGCTCAGCTGGGCGTAGGAATGTTGCGATACCGACCATTCCTCGAAATGCCGGGGATGGCAGGTTCCACACGTCGTTGCCGACGGATACTTGCTTTCGGTGAACAGCCCTTCATGGGCCTGGCTGGCGGTCTTTTTAGCGTCCTTCGCCGCCATCTGCGTGATGGGGGCGCCCATTGGCGGCGTCTTATCGTCAGCAAGAACAACATGGCCGGCAGCCACCGCGATGGCTGCCGCCACGGAAACCATCACTATCCGTTGCCAGCGTGCGAACGCGTGCACGATAGCGGCATCCAGGCTCATGTTGACCTCCCCAGGACAAAGAGCACAAGCGCATCAGCTGATATTTTAACCGTCTTGCCGATGTTTCTTTCAATATTCGAACTAGAACAGTTCAATGTTAACGGGAAATGATCGACAGCGCATCCAATAAAACGCCGTCCCGGTTATCTTTGGTTTTCAGACCCGCCGCTTCGGGGTCTTAATTGTTCCAAAGCCGTGAAAATCCGCAGCTTAGGTTTCCGGGCCCTTGTCCTCATAAGAAGCTTTGAGGGTTTCCCAGTATTCACCGGTCGCCAACATGCAGCTGGTTCCATTGGGCAACGTCATCAAAATGGTAAAGGTTCTGTTCGTTGAAACGAAAACTTCGACCATGCCTCCGTTGTTGCCAAGGCCCAACGAGACGGGAACCTCTTTATATTCCTTTTTTAACGTGGTCCTCAAATCAGACCCCTTGCCGCAGGGAATGGGGGTCTGCGCCATCGTCGGAGCCGAAATTCCGATCAGGGGAAGCGTGGCGATAATAGCAAAAACAAAACGTTTCATGACCGGCTCCTCTTTTCTTCCTTGAGGATCAAACTTGCCGTTCCGGTCCAGTTGTTTCGGGTGCAAGGGTCGGAGGCGCCGTCCATGCCGAGGGAACAGCTGAGACTGTTCGCCATTTGCTGTTGGTATGTCCGGTTGCCGATATCGATGGCTCTAAGTTCATTTGTCACGACAATCTCCTATGTAAACTTTCCTGTTAGTGGGTTTCGGTCAGAGATGCCGCTTTTATGACAAACATCTTTTCCATCCCTCTGTTTGCGTTTGATGACCGGTAATCCGCATATAACGTGCCAAATCGGCGTTACGCCCGGACATTGAGGCTTCTTGCGGGGCCGGATTGCGAAGTTTCCCTGCTTTCAAAAAAATCGCTAATCGCCCATAGGGCTTGTTTTTGAACAGGAATCCGGGCGCCGTCAGGCGGTTTCGCCGATTGCTGACGAAAACAGGAGCAGTTTCGATCAAAGGGGTTGGTAATCAGGGCTGCCGGTTGGGAATTCATCGCATCGGTAATCATTTCCCCTCTCATTTTGAGAAAATAATTGTCGAATTCTCATTTTGAACCGTTGAGGGGGAAATGCACTTATTCAGCCAGGTCTTCGGTCATCGCCTTGAGGAAGCGCGCCGCTTCGCCGCCGTTGACCGCGCGATGATCGAAGGTCAGCGAAAGCGGCAACAGCGTCCGGACCTCCAGTTTGCCCTTGCGGACGACGGCCCGGGGCTCCATGCGGCCGGCACCGATGATTGCCACCTGTGGCGGCACCACCACCAGGCAGGCGAAGCGGCCGATCCCGAAAACCCCGAAGTTGGAGAGCGTGATGGAGGCCCCGCACAGTTCCCCGGGCGGTACACGGCGCGCCTCGGTATCCGCCTTGAGCGCCTGCAGACCGCCCAACAGGTCGTCCTTCCCGCGATTGGCGACGTCGCGCATGACCGGCACGATCAGGCCGTCGGGGGTGTCGACGGCGATGCCGGTGTCGATCCTTTTCAGCACCCGTCGGCTCATGGCATGGCCGTCGTACCAGGCGTTGAGTGCCGGTTCGGCCCGGCAGCCGGCGACGAGGGCGCGGATCAGGCGGATGGTCACGGCGGTGCCCTCCGCCCATTCGCTGACGTCGGCCTCGATCGTGATGCTGGCCGGCACAACCTCGGCGTGGGCCTGGGCCATGCGCCGGGCCATGGCCCGGCGAACGCCGCGCAGGGGTACGCTCGGTTCCGCTTCGGCCAGAAGTTCGGCCACCCGTACCACATCCGCCTTGGTGACGCGGCCGCCGCGGCCGCTCGGCGCGATCACGGCCAGGTCGACGCTGAGTTTGCGGGCCAGCGCCCGGACCGCAGGTGTCGCTTTAACCTTGGCCAGGTTCTCGTGCCTCGCCGGTGCGGCTTTCTCGTCAATCTGTTTTTGTTCACCGGTTATGTCCCCGACCACGGTACCGGCATCCTCGGCTTTTACGTCGTCGAAATCGACCAGCGCCCCGCCGATGGCGATATGATCGCCGACCTCGCCGTAGAGCCGGGCGACCCGCCCGCTCACCGGGGATGGAATCTCGACCACCGCCTTGTCCGTCTCTACCGACAACAACGGTTGATCGGCGACCACGCGATCCCCGGCTGCAACATGCCAGGAAACGATTTCCGCTTCCTGCAGGCCCTCGCCCAGGTCGGGCAGCTTGAAGGTGGTCATGCGTAGGCCACGGCGCGCCGCGCCGCCTCCGTAATCCGGCTCTCGCTCGGCAGGTAATGGGACTCCAGGTGCGGCAGGGGAACGATGACATCCGGCGCGGTGACCCGTTCGATGGGGGATTCCAGCGACAACAGGCCGTGTTCGGCCACCTGGGCCGCGATCTCCGCCCCGAACCCCCCGGTCAACGGCGCCTCGTGAACGATCACCAGCCGGCCGGTCTTGGCGACGGAAGCGAGAATGGTTTCCCGGTCGAGGGGTTTCAGGGTGGCGACGTCGATGACTTCGTCGGAAATTCCGCCATCGGCCAGCGCATCGGCGGCGGCCAGCGTTTCGAGCACCATCGCGCCCCAGGTGACAAGTGTGACGTCGCCCCCTTCGCGCAGGGTGTAGCAGACGTCGAGGGGCAGCCTTTGGCCGTCGTCCGCGACCTCTTCCTTGAGCGTCCGGTAGAGCCGCGTCGGCTCCAGAAAGACGACCGGGTCCGGATCGTCGATCGCCGCCAACAGCAGGCCGTAGGCGCGGGCCGGTGACGACGGAATGACCACCCGGAGCCCCGGAATGTGGGCGAATATCGCTTC
>JAESSX010000109.1 GCA_016763915.1 Rhodospirillales bacterium | reverse complement strand
GGATGTGGTCGGGTTTTTCGTTTTTCTCGGGCTGGCGTCGCTGTTCCTGTTTTAAAAGGCCCTCGGGATTCACACGGGAAGGCTTGCTTTACGTTAACGTCAACGTAAGCTAACCTTCGGCCATGAGCGAAACTTATGGCATCGCCGCGTTGGCGCGGGAATTCGACGTTACCACCCGGACCATCCGGCTTTATGAGGACAAGGGACTGTTGTCGCCGGCGCGCAATGGCCAGCGGCGCATTTACGCGTCCCGCGACCGGGTGCGCCTGAGACTGATCATGCGCGGCAAGCGTCTGGGGTTTTCCCTGGATGAAATTCGCCAGATGATCGACCTTTACGACATCGACCCGACGGAAGTCACCCAGCTCCGGCATTTCCTCGATAAAATCCGCCAGCGCAAGGAGACTCTGGTCTTGCAACAGGCCGATATTGTAGAAACCTTGGAGGAAATGCATCGCATCGAAAGCCAGTGTTCGGCGTTGCTGTCAAAGATAACCAAAGAATAATAATTGAGGAACATTCCATGCGTGGACCCGGGCAAGATTTTTTAAAGGTCGGTATCGGCGGGCTGGGAACCGTCGGCCTGCCGGTGGCGCGTTGGCTGGACGGCTCCGCCGAGGGGCTGGTGCTGGCGGCGGTGTCCGCCGGAAACCGGCAACGGGCCGAGCAGCGTGTTAACGACTTCAGGACTCCGGTGCCGGTAGTCGGGCTGGACGAACTGGCGGACCTGTGCTACGTCATCGTCGAATGCGCGCCGCCGGGGAATTTTCTCGATATCGCCGAGGCGGCGCTCGGGGCCGGGCGCATTCTCATGCCGCTGAGCGTCACCTCGCTGGTGAAGCATATGGATTTGATCGATCTGGCGCGCCAAACGGGCGGGCGCATCATCGTGCCGACCGGGGCGATCCTGGGGCTCGATGCGGTTCGCGCCGCAGCCCTCGGCAACGTGCGCACCATCTCCATGATCACCCGCAAACCCCCGGCGGGGCTGAAAAAGGCGCCCTTCGTGATTGAACAGGGCCTGGACCTGGACGGTCTCAAGGAGGCCGTCCTTCTGTTCGAGGGGCCGGTCGCCGAAGCGGCGGCCAAGTTTCCCGCCAACGTCAACGTCGCCGTTGCGCTGTCCCTGGCCGGTATCGGCCCGGACAAGACCCAATATCAGATCTGGGCCGACCCGGGTGTTCAGCGCAACACCCATGTCATCAAGGTGGATGCCGACACCGCGTCGTTCGAGATGACCATCCGCGTCGTTCCCACCGAGGAAAACCCGGCGACCGGGGAAATCGTGTGTTTAAGCGTTATGGAAACCCTGCGCGGCCTGGTCGCGCCGTTTAAGGTCGGCACGTGACGGGGGAGGGCGCCATTGGCGATTTTACAGCCAGGAATCCGGATTTCGCCGCCCGCGTTCAGAAAAGCTTCGACGCCCAGGGCGTGATGGGGCATATCGGCGCCCGGCTCGGGTCCGTTCGTCCCGGCTATTGCGAAATCGAATTGCCGTATTCGGAGGCGGTTTCCCAACAGCACGGTTTTTTCCACGGCGGCATCATCGGCACCATCGCCGACAGCGCCGCCGGGTACGCGGCCTTTTCCCTGATGGCCCCCGAAGACGGGGTGTTGACCGTCGAATACAAGCTCAACCTGATGGCCCCCGCCGATGGTGACCGGCTGCTTGCCCGTGGCCATGTGCTCAGGCCCGGCCGGACCCTGACGGTAACCCGTGCCGAAGTGTCGGTTTTCAAGGACGGCCATGAGACCGTCTGCGCCGCCATGCAGCAGACCATCATGCGTATGGTCGGATGGTCGGACGTTACCGGATGACCGGCACCCTGGCGACCGGGATTTCCTTCGTGCAAACGCTTGGCGTTTTGCTGGGCGCGGGTTTCGCCCTTTTTGGCCTGGTGTTGTGGGCAATGGAAACCGGACCCGGTACCGGTGCCGGCACCATACGCCACCGGCTGGCCGGCTACTGGCGGACTCTGTCCAGGGCGCCGTGGTCCGTCACCCCCCGGCGCGTCAACGGCTGGCTGGTCGACAGGATCGACAACCTGATCCGCTACGGCTTTGAACAGGCGGACAAGGGCATGGCTTTCGGCGGCGCCGTTCTGGTGCTGTTGTTCATTATTTTGCCGGCCCTGGCGCTGATCAATATGCTGACCGGCGGATCGCCGTTTCTGTACTGGTACTATCTGTCATTGCTTGCAGCCCTGGCGTTTTTGAATTTTTCCGGGGAATCCGAACGGCTGAAGGCTCTCAACGCTCTTGCGGCGGCCTATTTGGGGCTTTCGCTGATCGCCGTCATTCCCGTCTATGTGCTTCGCGCTTTAACCGATTCATCCATTTACACCGTGTTTTCCCATGCGGTTCTTCAAAGTCCCCTGGTGGCGGTGTTCTGGTATCTGGCGGCTTATGGCCTCGGGATGGTGTTGGATACCGCCGTGCGGTTTGCCGGGGGAAATTTCCGTAACTCGGCGTCCGGCCATTTCGTGCACGGGTGCCTGGCGGCGCTGCCGGTAACCTATGTATTGACGTTTGCCGCTTTACTGGCCGGCCATCTGGCTGTGTTCGATCAAAGCCCGGCCCGTTCCTGGACCCTGATACTGGTCAGCACCGGCGTCACCGCGCTCAGCCTGTCCGCCGTTCTTCGCATCATGGGGTTGAGCCGGAGCGAAAAAGCCGGGGCGCTGGGCCTGGTCTGGGCCTTGGTGCTGGGCTTTATAATCAGCACCATTTTGTCCCTGGGGGTGGCCTATTTCATGCATTTCGGCACCGCCCGGGCGCTGTCCTGGTCCGGCACGCTCAATGTTCTGGCCGGGCTTTCGCCGGACGGCGGGCAGATCTTCCTCGGCCCCGATTTCTGGGTCATGCATCTGCCGTTCCTGCCCTGGCTGGCGTTTGTCTTCGCCATGGTTTGCGGCTTTATCGGAAAAGCCCTTGCCGGTCCCTTTGATCGGGTTTCAGGGCCCGGGTTACCGGGGGCCGCCGGGGAGGTCACCTGGGCGCGGCCCTTTCTGGCTTCGGCTGTTTTGTCGGGCACGGTCGCAGCGGTTTTCTGGGGTCTGGCCTTTATGGTCTGACGTGCGGACCGCGTCCGGAAAATCCCAAATTGACGTTTACGTAAACGTAAAGTAGGTTTTAAACTATTGACGGAAATTATCCACCACCGGGCTATAACAGGGAGCCTTCAAGCGGCTCCAAGGCAGCTTCGGGGAGAATGAACAGATGATCGCCAACGATTTTCCGTCCCTGGATTTCAATTTGGGGGAAACCGCCGATATGCTGCGCGATACCGTGCGCGGTTTCGCCGCCGATGAAATCGCGCCCCGCGCCGCCGATATCGACGGATCGAATGAATTTCCCGCCGATCTGTGGCGCAAAATGGGCGATCTCGGCCTGTTGGGGATTACCGCCGACGAGGCCTACGGCGGGGCCGGGATGGGATATATGGAACATGTCGTGGCGATGGAGGAAATCAGCCGCGCCTCGGCGTCGGTGGGGTTGAGCTATGGGGCGCACTCCAACCTGGCCGTCAACCAGATCCAGATCAACGGCACCGATGAGCAGAAACAGCGCTATCTGCCGAAACTGATTTCTGGCGAGCACGTCGGCGCGCTGGCCATGAGTGAGGCCGGCGCCGGGTCCGACGTTGTCGGAATGCGGCTTCGCGCCGACAACAATGGCGGGTGCTATGTCCTCAACGGCACCAAGATGTGGATCACCAACGGTCCTGACGCCGATACATTGGTGGTCTACGCCAAGACCGACCCCGACGCCGCTTCGCGCGG
>JAESSX010000108.1 GCA_016763915.1 Rhodospirillales bacterium | reverse complement strand
TTTCCATCACCGGCGCGGTATCGACGAACACCTTGACGCCGCAGTCATGGCTGTCGGCCAGCCAGCGGGCCAGCTGTTTCATTTTTTTCTTCAGGATGTCGTGATAATCGCGGTTGCGGGCATAGACGCTGATGGCGCCCCGGTCATGCGGGATTTCGGGCACCCCCGCGGACGGGCCGTAATTCGCCCCCAGCACGATGATGGTTTTGGCCTCGGGCATCAGCGACTTGGGGTTTCCGCGGCGTCCGTCGGCGTTGTCGAGCCACGCCATGTCGCCGTGGCGTCCTTCGCCCAGAAACCGGGCCAGCGCCCGGGCGTCGGCAGGATCGGCCTCGGCCGTCGTGAACCCGACAACGTCAAACCCCAGCTCCTGCGCGCGTTCGCGAATGGCCGTCTTGAGATCGCTCATGGCTTGCTCGGACATAGTCTCGCCAGAGGCTCCCGGCTATGATA
Source organism: Rhodospirillales bacterium (assembly GCA_016763915.1). Next base: position 4,246 of record JAESSX010000108.1, on the reverse strand, counting down.
TGCACCCCGTTTGCGGCCCCAAAACGGGGGGCCGCCCCAGAAAGGTGCCAAGGATTGCGGTTTCAATACACCATTATCTATATCGCCCTGATCGTCACGGTAAATTACGGTTTTACCGTGACGCCTTTGGTCGCCCTGCCCGGTGGCGAGAAATGGCCGCCGCTGTCACTTGTCGCCGGCTTCATTTTCGTCGCCCGGGATTTCGCGCAGCGGGAAATCGGCCATCGGGTTATCATCGCCATGTTGGCGGCGGGCGGACTCAGCTACCTGATGGCGGATCCCTTTATCGCCGCCGCCTCGCTGGCGGCTTTCCTGATCAGTGAATTTGCCGATTGGGCTGTTTACAGTTTCACCGGGCGTCCGTTCGCGGACCGGGTGCTGTTGTCCAGCGCCATCGGAACGCCTCTGGACAGTGTCGTTTTTCTGGCCGTGATCGGACACCTGTCGCTGACCGGCGTCATCGCCATGACCGCGAGCAAGATGCTGGGGGCCCTGGCGGTGTGGTGGATGCTGCGCCGCCGCGGCGCCCCGCCCCCGGCCCAGGCCGGTGAAGGGGCTAATCACCATGCAGGATAAACGCAACGCCGTGGTTCTGTTGAGCGGCGGGCTCGATTCGGCGACCTGCCTGGCCATTGCCGGGACCGAAGGCTTCCGGACCCACGCTTTGACGTTCCGGTACGGGCAGCGCCATCAGGCCGAAATCGCGGCGGCCGGAAAAATCGCTGGAATTTTCGCCGCCGCCAGTCACGATATTTTCGATATCGACCTGGCGCAGTTCGGAGGCTCGGCGTTGACCGGGGATTGCGACGTGCCCAAAGACCGGAGCGAGGCCGACATGGGGGAAGGAATTCCGGTGACCTATGTACCGGCCCGCAACACCGTGTTTCTGGCCATTGCGCTGGCGCGTGCGGAAACCCTGGGCGCCAAGGATATTTTCATTGGCGTCAACGCGCTGGATTATTCGGGTTATCCCGACTGCCGGCCGGAATACATCGACGCCTTCCAGACCCTAGCCAACCTGGCGACAAGAATCGGCATCGAGGCCACGGACTCGAGCGGGCCGGGAATGACCATTCATGCGCCCCTGCAGGATTTGACCAAATCCGACATTATCCGGAAAGGAATCTCCCTAGGGGTCGATTACTCCCAGACCATGAGCTGTTACGACCCGGCGCCGGGGGCGGTTGACGACAGCTTCGTCCACTGCGGCCATTGCGATGCCTGTCAGTTGCGGAAAAAAGGCTTTGCCGAGGCCGCCATCGACGATCCGACGGTTTATGCTAAGGGCTCTTGACCCCGGTCAAAGTGGGTTGTCGCAGGTTCCTTAGTATCCATCCTCGGGAAGGTGTTTGCGGGGATCGGCCGCTTTCGACGAGGAATTCGCCAAGCGATCCATCGACGCTCAGGGTTTCTACCGGTTCCACTCCAAGAGCCTCAACCCCATGGGCGAACCGCCGATGGGAATGCCGGGCTGACGGCTTCGGCGGTTGCTTAACCGCGGCCGCGGTAAGACGGGACCCCCTGGTCGGGAAGCCATAATCCCTTCGGCGGTTGCCCGGTCTGGTAAAAGACGTCGATGGGAATGCCGCCGCGCGGATACCAGTACCCGCCGATGCGGAGCCATTTGGGCTTTGCCGCGTCCACCAGCCGGGTGGCGATTTCTACCGTACAGGCTTCGTGAAAACCGCCGTGGTTGCGGTATGAGCCGAGGAAAAGCTTCAGGGACTTGCTTTCAATGATTTCCTGGTCGGGAACATAGTCGATGGCGAGATGGGCGAAGTCGGGCTGGCCCGTGACCGGGCAAAGGGACGTGAATTCCGGACACGTGAAGCGAACAAGGTAATCCTTGCCGGCGTGGGGGTTGAGAACGGTTTCGAGAACCGCATCGTCCGGGGTTTCGGGGGCAGGGGTGTGGCCGCCCAACTGGGTCAGGCTTTCCCCGCCTTCCACCGCGGCGGTGCCGCTGCCGGTCCCATCCCGAAGCCACAACAGACTGACTCCCAGGGACTTGGCCAGCCGGGGAAGGCTGTCGCCGCGGGGGCGATCGACTTTGCCGGCGAGGTACTTGTTCAGGCTGTCGTATCGGATCCCCGAGCGGCGCGCCAGTTCGGCTTTGCTCCAGCCGGTTTCCCGGAAGGCTTCGTTCAAACGTTTTTGCCAGTCAGACATAATTTTTCCCAATTATTGGAAATTATAAGGGATATACCCTCATAATTTCTAATAAACTTGAATTTAATCGAAGTCAATTTCAAAATTTATGGAATTTCTTCCGATTGTTCCCCTGCGCCGGCTTGTTGCTTCGCCTCGAAAGCAGCGGCGAAGGACTCCGTTGAGCCTTCGTTGACGGCCTGGCGCAGTCCCGCCATCAGGTCCTGGTAATAATGCAGGTTGTGCCATGTCAGCATCATGGCGCCCAGAATTTCCTTTGCCATCACCAGATGATGCAGGTAGGCGCGGCTGTAGTTCGTGCACGCCGGACAACCGCAGTCCGGGTCCAGGGGGCCAAGGTCTTCCTTGTGGCGCGCGTTGCGCAGGTTCAGGGCTCCCTGGCGTGTGAAGGCCTGGTTGGTGCGTCCGGACCGGGTCGGCAGGACGCAGTCGAACATGTCGATGCCGCGCAATACGCCGCCGACCAGATCGGCCGGCTTGCCGACGCCCATCAGATAGCGGGGCCGGTCTTGTGGCAAATGCCCGACAAGGCCGTCCAGAACCCGGAACATGGCCTCCTGTCCCTCGCCGACGGAAAGGCCGCCGACGGCATAGCCGTCAAAGCCGATGTTTTTGAGCGCGTCCGCCGATTGGGCGCGCAAATCGTCATGCAGTCCGCCCTGGACAATGCCGAACAGCCCATACCCGTCCCGTTCCCGGTACGCTGCCTTGCAGCGTTCGGCCCAGCGCATGGAAAACTGCATGGACTGGGCGACTTCGGCCTTGTCGGCGTCGAGGGACGTGCATTCGTCCAGCACCATGGTGATGTCGGAGCCCAGCAGGCGTTGGATTTCGATAGCCCGTTCCGGGCTCAAAAGATGCACGGATCCGTCCAGATGGGACCGGAACTCAACCCCGTTTTCATCCATCTTCCTGAGGTCCGCCAGCGACCACACCTGATAGCCGCCGGAATCGGTGAGGATCGGCCCCTGCCAGTTCATGAAGGAATGCAGGCCGCCAAGCCTCTCGATGCGCTCCGGGCCCGGTCGCAACATCAAATGATAGGTGTTGGACAGGATGCATTGCGCGCCGGTCTCGGCCACGGCCTCGGGCGTCATGGCCTTGACCGTAGCCGCCGTGCCGACCGGCATGAAGGCCGGGGTTTCGATGACGCCGTGCGCCGTCTTCAGGCGGCCGGTGCGCGCCCGATTGTCTTTCTTCAGAACCTCAAAGGTCAGGCCGGTCATGGGGCGCCGGTCCTTTCAAGCCAACAGGCGTCGCCATACGAATAAAACCGGTATCCGGCGGTAATGGCATGGCCGTAGGCGGCCTTCATGGTGTCCAGCCCGGAGAAGGCGGAGACCAGCATGAACAGCGTCGAACAGGGCAGGTGAAAGTTGGTGAGCAAGGCATCGACGACCTTAAACCGACAGCCGGGGGTAATGAAAATATCCGTTTCTCCACAAAAAGGCCGCACGGTTCCGTCTTCGGCTGCGGCCGCCTCTAAAAGCCGCAGCGTCGTCGTGCCGATGGCGATAATACGTTCTGAGCGGGCCCTGGCGGCATTAATGGCGTCGGCGGTCGCGGCGGTGATTTCGCCCCATTCGGCATGCATTTTGTGATCCCGGGTATCGTCGACCTTGACCGGCAGGAACGTGCCGGCCCCGACGTGCAGGGTCAATTGCTCAATCCGGGCGCCGGCATTTTCTACTGCCTTTTTCAGGCTGGGGGTAAAGTGCAGGCCCGCCGTCGGCGCGGCCACGGCGCCGGCGTTTTCGGCAAACATGGTCTGATAGTTCTCCCGGTCCGCCGGGTCGCCGTTATCGCTCCGCTTGATATAGGGCGGCAGGGGCATGGTCCCGTGCGCGTCCAGGGCCGCCATCAATTCAGCCCTGGGCAGGGCGAAGGTCAGAGTGATTTGGCCGCCTTGCCCCTTGCCGGTAACGTCACAGGAAAATCCGGCGGCAAAGGTGATGCGGTCCCCGGGGTTTAATTTTCGCGCCGGGCGGGCGAGGGCTTGCCATGCGCCGGATATCCCGGGTTTAAGCAATGTCACCTGTACCTTGGTGCCGCTGTCCTTTTTTCCGGTCAGGCGTAC
>JAESSX010000107.1 GCA_016763915.1 Rhodospirillales bacterium | reverse complement strand
GTGCAGGACCGGCTCGAATTCCAGGGCATCGGAAGCGGTGACTTTGATTTCCTTGTTATCGGTCGAAACCATCAGGCGGAATCCTTGGGCGTTCGGTATTGGCGAATCGCCCCTATTATATTTGATCTCGACAAAAAAAGCCTCACGAGCTTCTCAATCCAGGATCAAGCAGCCTGCGGTGCTCGTCCAGCGCAAAACGGTCCGTCATCCCGGCCACGTAATCGGCGACCACCTGGCCGGCGGCCTCCTCATCAACGGCGTCCCGTTTGCGGCGCCATTCCGTCGGCAGGCACTCGGGTTTTTCGAGGAACAGGCCGAACAGGTCGCGGACCACGCGCCGGGCCTGGGCCGTCATCCGGTTGAGCTTGTCATGGCGGTACATGTTTTCGAATAAAAACGCCTTCACGCCGGCTTCGAGTTTCGTCATCCCTTCGGAAAACCCGATCACCGGATGATCCAGCCCCCGCACTTCGTCCGCCGAACGCACCCCGGCGGCTTTGAGGCGCCGGCGGGATTCGGCCAAAAGATCGCCCACCATGTCGCCGATCAGGCGGCGGACGGCTTCGTGGATGTGGCGCGACCGGTCGATGCCGGGATAATCCTTTTCGACCTGGGCGAAAATCGGCCCGACCAACGGCACGTCGGCCAGATCGCCGATGGTAAATAGACCGGCGCGCAGACCGTCGTCGATATCATGGTTGTTGTAGGCGATATCGTCGGCCAGCGCCGCGCACTGGGCCTCGGCGCTGGCGAAGGTGGCGAGTTCCAGGTCCTGAACCTGTGAGTAGTCGGCGATGACGCGCGGCAGCGAGGCGGCGTCCTTGGCGCCGGCCACAAGCGGCCCATTGTGCTTGACCAGACCTTCCAGGGTTTCCCAGGTCAGGTTGAGACCGTTGAAATCGGCGTAGCGTTCTTCCAGTTTCACCACCACGGAAAGGGATTGGGCGTTGTGATCGAACCCGCCGTAGGGCTGCATGACCTCTTTGAGCGCATCCTCGCCGGCGTGGCCGAACGGCGGATGGCCCAGGTCATGGGCCAGCGCCAGCACCTCGCCCAGGTCCTCATTCAAATCCAGCGATCGGGTAATGGAGCGGGCGATTTGCGACACTTCCAGCGTGTGGGTCAGGCGGGTGCGGTAATTATCGCCTTCGTGGTTGACGAAAACCTGGGTCTTGTATTCGAGGCGGCGAAAGGCCCCGCAATGAATGATCCGGTCGCGGTCGCGCTGAAAACACCGCCGGGTGGCGCTGTCCGCTTCTTCGTACACCCGCCCGCGACTGGCCGATTCGTGGCACGCATAAGGGGCCAGTCCGGGCGCAGATTTCAACATGTCCATCATTCCCAGACCCTACGCCAGCGCCGGGCACCGGGCAACGGGAGAAGACGCCGCGCGCGGGGCGGCAAAATTATTTTTCCTTTATTTTACCCTGGACGGAATAATCCCCCTGGCGTTTGTTAGTGGTTACGAAAGCCGGCATGAGGCCGGCGCCATTAACTGGAGAGATCACATGAAAAAATTATTCGCCGTCGCCGTCGCTGCCCTGGTCACCGCCGGTCTCACCTCGCCCGCCTACGCCGCGTCGTGCCCGAAGAAAATGAAGACCATCGACGCCGCGATGGCCAAGATGCCGGGAATGAAGATGCCAAAAGTCACCGCCCTTCGGGCCAAAGGCGAGGCCCAGCACAAAAGCGGCGACCACGCCGGTTCCGTTAAGTCCCTCCTGCAGGCTATGGCCATGCTCGGCATCGCCAAGTAACCTCGGGGATTACGTTTTTTTTTGCTAGGCCCGGCGGTTATTCACCGCCGGGCCGGTGAGAACCGAATTCGGGCACGGAGGAGCCGCCTTGGACGACGTTCACAGCCTGATTGTCGATCAGATTCCGCACCTCAGGCGGTACGCCCGCGCCCTGTTGCATGACCGGGACTGGTCGGACGATCTGGTTCAGGATTGTTTGACGCGCGCCATGGACAGACTCCACCTGTGGACGCCGGGCTCCAACATGCGCACCTGGCTGTTCACCATCCTCCACAACCTGCACGTCAACGCGGCCCGGCGCCGGTCCCGCCGGCCCGACCGTGTCGGCCTGGAACCCGACCACGAGGCCTTGCGTAGCGCACCGCCCGAACAGGAGTCCGGTCTTGTCGCCCGCGACATCGACCAGGCCCTGGAGCAGCTTCCCGAAGACCAGCGCCACGTCGTGCTGTTGATCGGCCTGGAAGACCTCGCCTATGCGGACGCCGCCGAAGTGCTCGACATTCCCCTAGGCACCGTGATGTCGCGCCTCAACAGAGGACGGCGCAGATTACGGGAAATCATGGAGCCCGAAGAACCACATACCCTCAGGAGTGTGAAATGACCGCGCCCGACGCCACCGACGATCTCGACACGTATGTCGATGGACGCCTTGCCCATTCGGAGCAGCCCCGCGTCGAGGCGTGGCTGGCCGAACACCCCGACGACGCCACCCGGGTGCACGCCTACCGCCTGCAAAACACCCGGCTGCACGAGGCATTCGATACCGTGCTCGACGAAAAGGTTCCGCCCGAAATAGCGGCCATTGTCACCGGGCCGAACGGGCGAAGCGCGCCGGCTTCCGTTTCCTGGATGCGGCTGGCGGCGTCGATCCTTCTATTTCTGACCGGCGGCCTCGGCGGCTGGTTGTTGCATGGCGGAGCGGCCCCTTCCGAACGAGCCCCGTCCAGCACCTTCGTCAATCAGGCCATGGGGGCGCACCGGGTGTTCGTGACCGAAGTCCGTCACCCGGTCGAGGTCGCCGCCAATCAGGAGGTCCATCTTGTCGCCTGGCTGTCGAAACGCCTCGGCACCCGGTTGCACGCGCCGGATTTGCGGGACGCCGGATACAGCCTGGTCGGTGGACGCCTGCTCGCCGAAGGCGACCGCCCGGCGGCCCAGTTCATGTACGAGGAAATGGACGGACGCCGCCTGACCCTCTATGTGCGGGCCTTCGGGGGGGCAAAAGACACCTCGTTCCGTTTCGCGTCCGCAGACGGCGTATCGGCGTTCTATTGGGTGGAGGAAGCGTTCGCCTACGCCCTGATTGCGCCATTGGGCCGGCCGCGGCTTATGGCCATCGCGAACACGGTGTACGGGACCTTCAACCGGCCCTAATTCCCCCCATACCCTTTTCGGGCAAAGGCTGGTATATCAACCGGGAGTGTCATTTTTTGGAGGACTTCGCTCGTGTTGACCGTTAAACGCCTGGCCCTGGACGATGCCCGCAAGCTGATCAAGGGTGCGGCCGGCAAGGCCGCTAAAATCGGCGTGCCCATGTGCATCGCCGTCACCGACGAGTCGGGCAACCTGGTCGCCTTCGAGCGCATGAATGGGGCCAAGATTCTCAGCGTCGATCTGTCCGTCGACAAGGCCTTCAGCGCCGCCGTCTCCAGGCGCCCGACCCATGAATACAACGAATTGTGCCAACCCGGCAGCCTGTTGTTCGGCATCCATACGTCATCGAACGGACGGTTTTCCACCGTCGGCGGCGGCTATCCGGTGATTGTACGTGGGTCCACCGTCGGCGCCGTCGGGGTGTCGGGCGGCCCCGCCGAACAGGACATGGAATGCGCCGAAGCCGCGATCAAGTCCTTCCTGAAGTCCTGACCCGATTTGACATTCGCTCAGGTCGCACTACATAAGAATGGCACCGGCACCAAACTCTAAAGGTTAAACGGAATGCCCGAAGGAACGACAACCACACAAACGCTGACCATCACCGATTCCTGCGCGGCGCGCATCAAGGCGCTGCGCGAAATGGAAGGCAATGACGGACTGATGCTGCGCATCGCGGTCTCCGGCGGCGGGTGTTCGGGATTCCAGTACGGCTTCAGCCTCGACGACAAACAGGCCGGCGACGATTGCACGTTCGAGCACGCGGGCGTCACCGTGATCATCGATGAGACGTCACTGGGCCTGCTGGAAGGTTCGGAAGTGGACTACAAGACGGAACTGGGCGGATCCTTTTTCCAGATCGCCAACCCCAACGCGACATCCAGTTGCGGCTGCGGCGCGTCGTTTTCGATCTAACGGTCCGCCGCAACAATCCCCCGCCACTCAGTGGCTTTTGATCCAGGCGGCGATGGCGTCGACCATCGTCTGCTCGACCCCCAGAAAACCGTGATGGCTGGTTGCCCCGCAGGCCCTTCCGCTGCCCGATGAACCGCCGTCGACGATTATCAGTTCCGCGCTTTTCGATCCGCTTAAGGCGTCCTTGATGTCCCTGGCCCCGGACAGCGGCGTGATCGCACAGCCGTCTTCGCGGTGGTGCACGATGAGCGCCGGAATGGTGATCGAGGCCAGGTCGAAATCGAGAACATTGCCGCCGTGTTTCGAGGAAACCCCGACCGACGATGTCAGGACGATCCCGTCCGGGCCGCCGTCCTGGATGTTGGCCGCAGCGTTGGCCACAGACGTAGAGCCCCGGCTGGTGCCCACCAGCCAAACGGGCAGCCCGGGGAAAACCTTGCGCAATTTGACCATTGCCCGTTTGATGTCGCCGGCGTGTTCCCCGGTC
>JAESSX010000106.1 GCA_016763915.1 Rhodospirillales bacterium | reverse complement strand
GGAAACCTGGTAATTTTCCTCGACCTCGGCCAGGACGGCGCGCTGGTTGTTGAGGATATAAAGCGCCACAGATGTCGGGATGTGGACGGCAATGGCCTTGGAGCGCTGTTGCATGGCTTCTTCCTTGATCGCCCGCAACAGGTGCAGCGCCGCCGAATCCACGGACCGCCGGATCCCCGTGCCGGCACAGTAGGGACAGGGATCAGAACTGGTTTCAATCAGGCTCGGGCGCATCCGCTGGCGCGACAACTCCAAAAGCCCGAAGGGACTGATGCGGCCAATCTGGATGCGCGCGCGGTCGGACCCCATGGAGTCCTTCAGCCGGCGTTCCACCTTGGTCTGGTTGCGCGAGACTTCCATGTCGATGTAATCGATGACGATCAAGCCGGCCAGGTCGCGCAGCTTTAATTGACGGGCGATTTCGTCGGACGCTTCGAGGTTGGTTTTCAGGGCCGTTTCCTCGATATTCCGCCCCCGCGTCGCGCGACCCGAGTTAACGTCGATGGAGACCAGCGCCTCGGTCGGGTTGATGACGATATAGCCGCCCGATTTCAACTGCGCCTCGGGCGAATGCATGGCGTTCAGCTGGCTTTCCAACTGGAAATGCTGAAACAGCTGTTTATCGTTTTCCTTGAAGGGCTGGACCCGCTTGGTGTGGCTCGGAATCAGCAGTTTCATGAAATCCTTGGCGGTGCGGTAGGCCTCGTCGCCGTCGATGATGATTTCGCCGATGTCCTTGTCGTAAAGATCACGGATCGAGCGCTTGATCAGGTTGCCTTCTTCATGGACCAGGCACGGCGCCATGGATTCAAGCGTCACCTCGCGCACGGATTCCCACAACCGCATGAGGTATTCGTAATCCCGTTTGATTTCCGCCTTGGAGCGTTTCGACCCGGCGGTCCGGACAATCACCGCCATGACGCCGGGGATGTCCAGGTCGGAGAGAATTTTCTTCAGGCGTTTGCGGTCGGCGGCGTTGGAAATTTTGCGGGAAATACCGCCGCCCCGGGCGGTGTTCGGCATCAACACGCAATACCGTCCGGCCAGGGACAGGTAGGTTGTCAGCGCCGCCCCCTTGGTGCCCCGTTCCTCCTTGACCACCTGGACCAGCAGGATTTGGCGGCGCTTGATGACTTCTTGAATCTTATAGCGGCGCCTGGAAGCCACCGGGCGCTCGGCCTGGACCTCTTCGGCCTCGTCGCCGCCGAGAACCTCGACGTCCGACCCTCCGCCGCTATCGGCGTCGTCGCCATCCGTCCTGGCTTCGGCTTCGGCCTTGGCGTCGGCTTCGGCGCCGGCCTCGGCGCCGGCTTCGGTTTCGGCTTCCTGCTGTTCGGCGACCAGCGCTTCGCGGTCGGCGACGGGAATCTGATAGTAATCGGGGTGGATTTCGCTAAACGCCAGGAAGCCGTGACGGTTTCCGCCGTAGTCGATGAACGCCGCCTGCAGGGACGGCTCGACCCGGGTTACCTTGGCCAGATATATGTTGCCCCTAAGCTGCCGGCGGGACTCAACCTCTACGTCGAAATCTTCCAGGTGTTGTCCGCTGACGATCGCCACCCGGGTTTCTTCCGGGTGGGAGGCGTCGATAAGCATTCTTTTGGTCGTCATTATTTTTATAACTCCGGCGCACACTCGTTCTATCCGGTGATTCCGTCAAAGGATCGCCGTGGAGACAAAGGGTGCTTGTTCGTGAAAAGCCGGTGGCGCCTGCGAACAGTCCCACCACCGCCGTGGGCGGGTGGGTTGTGAAATCTGATCGCGCTGCTCTGTCCGGCATGAAAAAAAGTCAGTTATTAAAGAGGGAAACCCCTCACTCGGTTTGTATATACGCCTGAAAACAACGGAATACCAGTCGCTGTCTTCAGTGTCCGGTAATCGGGACGGTAAATTCTGTAACGAAATCCCCGAAGGGAACATCACAATGTTAACATAAAGGTAGCTTTTTGGTTCGACAATGGCCTTGTTGGCGCCCTGTTAAATCGGCGGCAAATGGGTTGTTGTTTCCCGGGCCCTGTTGTAAACCATTATATAGGGTGCCAAGACAGGTATTGTACCAGATGTTGGGTATCGAGAGGCTATTGCTTCGAGTGTTTGTGGCTTCGGCGGTCGTGCTGGGGGTATTCCAGCCGATTTCGGTTGAGGCCGCCAAGGCCGTCGTCACCGATGTCCGCGTCGGCACCACCAACGACGTCACCCGGGTTGTCCTGGACGTCAACCGGCAGGTGGCGTTCAGCGTCTTTACCCTGAGCAATCCCTACAGAGTCGTTATTGATTTGCCCGAGGTCGGCTGGCGGCTGCCGGCGCGGCCGCTGCCCGGGGCCAGCGGCGTGTTCCGGAAACTGCGCTACGGTCTGTACAAACCAGGCAATTCCCGGGTCGTTCTCGATGTCCGCACACCGGCGGCGATTGCCAGGGCCTTTATTCTGGAATCCCCGGTGGTATCCGGCGCCGGCACCCGATACCGGCTGGTCCTGGACCTGTCGCCGACGACGCCCGGGGCGTTCCTGCGCGACGCCGGGAAAACGCCGCTCCGGGTCGCCTCGGTGCAGGCGGCGCCCAAACCGGCGCCGTCCGGTCAGGCGGCGCGGATGGTTTTCGTCAAGGGCCCCGAGCCCGCCATTGCTGCGAAGCCGACCCCGTCCTCCGGCCCGGCCCAGGCGCAGGTCAGGGTCTCGCCCTTCCGCCTGGCGCCGCGCAAACCCGAGCCGAAGCACCGGGACAGGAAAAACGTCATTTTCATTGATCCGGGGCATGGTGGCGTCGATCCCGGCACCATCGGTCCTTCGGGCATCTATGAGAAGCACATCACGCTGTCCATGGCCCGCGAATTGAAGCGGCAGTTGGAACAGACCGGGCGTTTCACGGTTTTCATGAGCCGCAGCCGGGATGTCTTCATCCGCCTTCGCGACCGGGTCCGCATGGCGCGGGACAAAAAGGTGGACTTGTTCATTTCCGTCCACGCCGACACGGTCAGCAACCGCACGATCAAGGGGCCCGCCGTTTATACCCTGTCGGAAAAATCATCGGATAAAGAGGCCCGGGAACTGGCCGAGAAGGAAAACAAGGCCGACCTCATCGCCGGTGTCGACTTGACCTATGAGACGCCCGAAGTGACCAACATCCTGATCGACCTGGCGCAGCGCGAATCGATGAACCAGTCGGCGCGTTTCGCGGCCTCGCT
>JAESSX010000105.1 GCA_016763915.1 Rhodospirillales bacterium | reverse complement strand
TGCGGTGCGGCTGGTCGGCGTCGGTGCCGAGACGGCGGTGGCGGTCGGCCTCGTAATCCTGGTAATTGCCCTCGAACCAAACCACCCGGCTTTCGCCTTCGAAGGCCAGGATGTGGGTCGCCAGCCGGTCCAGGAACCAGCGGTCATGGCTGATGACGATGACGCAGCCGGCGAACGCCTCGAGCGCGTCTTCGAGGGCACGCAGGGTCTCGACGTCGAGGTCGTTGGTCGGTTCATCGAGCAGCTGCACGTTGGCTTCCGATTTCAGCATCTTCGCCATGTGCACGCGGTTGCGCTCGCCGCCCGACAGCAGGCCGACCTTTTTTTGCTGATCGACGCCCTTGAAATTGAACTGGGCGACGTAGGCGCGGCTTTGCAGGGCGCGCTTGCCGACCTGGATTTCGTCGTTGCCGTCCGAGATTTCCTGCCACACGGTATTGTCGGGGTTCAGGCTGTCGCGCGATTGATCGACATAGCCTAAAGCGACCGTTTCGCCGACGCGCATGCTTCCGCCATCGGGGCCTTCAACCCCGGTGATCATGCGGAACAGGGTCGTCTTGCCGGCGCCGTTAGGGCCGATAACGCCGACGATAGCGCCCGGCGGCACCCGGAAGCTGAGATCTTCGATCAGCAATTTATCGCCGAAAGCCTTGGACACGCCTTCGGCGTCGATGACCAGGTTGCCGAGGCGCGGCCCCGGCGGGATGACGATCTGGGCCTTGCCCATCTGCTGTTCCTGGGCCTTGGCCAGCAGGTCCTCATAGGCCGTGATGCGGGCCCTGGATTTGGTCTGGCGCGCGCGCGGGGTGGCCCGGATCCATTCCAGTTCATGCTTGAGGGTTCGCTGGCGCGCCGATTCCTCGCGCGATTCCTGGCCGAGGCGTTTTTCCTTCTGTTCCAGCCACGACGAATAATTGCCTTCGTAGGGAATGCCCATGCCCCGGTCCAGTTCCAGAATCCAGCCCGTCACGTTGTCGAGGAAATAGCGGTCATGGGTGACGATCATGACGGTGCCGGTGTAGGCCTCGAGATAGTGTTCCAGCCAGGCCACGGATTCCGCGTCCAGGTGGTTGGTCGGTTCATCGAGCAGCAGGATTTCGGGTTTTTCCAGCAGCAATCGGCACAAGGCGACGCGGCGGCGCTCGCCGCCCGACAAAATGGTGACGTCGGAGTCGCCCGGCGGACAGCGCAGCGCGTCCATGGCGATTTCGACCGTGCGCTCCATTTCCCAGCCTTCGGCGGCGTCGATCTTTTCCTGCAAATCGCCCTGTTCGGCGAGCAGGGCGGTCATCTCGTCGTCGTCCATGGGCTCGGCGAAGCGTTCGGAAATCTCGTTGAAGCGGTCGAGCAGCGCCTTGGTCTCGCCGAGGCCCTCGAGCACGTTGGACAAAACGTCCTTGTCCGGGTCGAGGTTGGGTTCCTGTTCGAGATAGCCGACGCGCACGCCTTCCGCCGCCCACGCCTCGCCGCCGAATTCGGTGTCCTTGCCGGCCATGATCTTCAACAGGGTCGATTTGCCGGCGCCGTTGACGCCGAGCACGCCGATCTTGACGTTGGGCAGGAACGACAGCGTGACGCCCTTCAGAATGTCGCGCCCGCCGGGGTACGACTTGGTCAGGTTCTTCATCACATAGGAATACTGATAGGACGCCATTTAAGGTCTCCGTTCGGGGCTTGGCAGGGATCACCGGGGGCCGGACTGAAATTTCGGTGCCTAGATAGCCTACCGGCGCGGCCTTCGTAACGCGAAGATTGGTTCGGGGGGGCCGTTCCGGTGCGAATGCCAACGGTCACCGATCTTATAAATCCTGCGGTTCGTTTCGTCGGTCAGAAGCGCGCCGCCTCGCCGATCGGCGTTCCGCAGCCGACCGCCAGCGGCATGGCGCGCATGAAGTCGCGTGCCAGTTTGCTGAAAATGGCGGTACGCGATTCCATCGGCGGTCTCACCGTCCTGTCGTTTTGGCGTGTAAGAGGCCTTCAATTTTTTGTGATTACAGATATTTTTTATATGAATACAGATATTTGCACATGCGAACAAAACCCCCGAGAGACCCTTTAAAAGGCAAATGCCGGGCCTTGGTTTACCGTAACCGAAATGCCCGGAAAGGCGCTGGATAAAATGCTTTCAAGTGCGCCGCCGGGGCCTTGATCCGCAATTGTGCGACTGCGGGAATCCGCAATTGTGCGACTGCGGCCAATTGTATTACCCCTGAAAATGCGGGGGTATTGTTAACGAACGGGGCGAAGGATTGTTGTGCCTGAGACGGTATTTATGGTAATAAAACTACACCTCTAATCCAGAGGTGCCCGGTTTCAGTGGACCGGGGAAGGCACGGGCTAAAGTTTAAGCGCAATTAAGACGCGAGGAAGCATGGCTGTGTTTTTTAGGAGACAACCCCTGTCAGTTGTAAATAGTTCCAGGCTGGTCCGTTGGTTCGGGCCGGCAGTGTTTGATTGCGTTCAGCAGGAATAACAGGCCGTCAAGGCCGGGGAGAAACATCCAGACTGTATCTTCAGCCCATATCCTGGGGTTGCGCGGAATGTTCCGTGGAACCCTTTGGTTTGCGACTTTTGAGAGACCCGGTTTCGGCCGAGTCATTTTAAGGGAACCAACAGATAGGGGAGAAAAGTCTTGGAAGCGAAAATTATCTGGTTGTTCATTTTCGTGGTGCTCTACTGGGTCTACTGCATTTATTGGGGCTGGCGGAGCGCGCAAATGGCAAAAACGGCTAGCGATTACTTTATCGCCGGTCGAAGATTATCCATGTGGGTGTTTATCCTGGCGGCCACCGCCACATCGTTCTCTGGTTGGACCTTTATGGGCCATCCGGGTCTGGTGTATCGCGATGGGTTCCAGTATGCCTATGCATCCTTCTACGCCATCACCATTCCGTTCACCGGAGTCATATTCCTTAAGCGGCAGTGGATGCTGGGCAAACGCTTCGGGTTCGTGACCCCGGGAGAGATGCTGGGGTCTTATTTCCAGGGTGACGCCATCCGCATCCTGACGGTGGTCGTGGCCCTGCTGTATTCCATTCCGTATCTTGGCGTGCAGTTGGGAGCCTCCGGGTATCTGTTCAACGTCATCACCGTGACCGAGGGCTTCCCCGATGGCATGTTCACCCAGGCCGTAGGCATGTGGATCCTGTCGATCGTGGTGTTCATTTACGTGGCTTCGGGCGGCCTACGCGCCGTGGCCTACGTGGACACCCTGCAGTGTATCCTGCTTGCCATGGGCATCATCATCTACGGTTCCATCGCGTTGAACGCGTTGGGCGGTTGGAATGAGCTGCAGGCGGGTCTGGCTAAACTGGCGGCGTCCGACGTCGGCAAGTGGGGCACTACCCAGGGCTATGGCGGCGGTGACTACAACGCCTACTTCGCCATACCCGGTGTCATCCAATGGACGGCGGGACTTGGCAAACAGACACCGGTCGGCGGACTTTGGACCGGCATCATGTGCCTGACCTACATGTTCGCGCTGATGGGCATTCAATCGGCCCCGGCGTTCACCATGTGGTCGTTCTCAAACACCGACCCCCGGCCGTTCGCACCGCAGCAGGTCTGGGCCTCGTCCTTCGGGATCGGGTTCATCTTGTTCTTCTTCACGGCGTTCACGGGCATGGGCGGGCACCTGCTGGGGGCTAACCCGGCGGTGACAAAAGCAGGCCTTGCGTTGGCCGACGTGCTTCCGGGATCGATCGCCGCGAAGCCGGACTCGATCGTGCCGCATTACATGAACATGATTTCCGAGGGTTCACCATGGTTGGTCGGACTGTTGGCGGTTTGTGCTCTTGCGGCCATGCAGTCCACCGGTGCGGCATACATGTCGACGGCCGGCGGGATTCTGACCCGCGACCTCTACAAGCGGTATCTGAATCCGGCTTCGACGCATAAAATGCAGAAGCTGGCCGGGCGCATGGGCGTCGGCTTTATCGTCGTCAGCGCGCTGTTGGTGGCCACGTATTCGCGTGACGCCCTGGTGCTGTTGGGCGGTCTGGCCGTAGCTTTCGGCTTCCAGATGTGGACGCCTTTGGCGGCCGTTTGCTGGTTCCCGTGGATCACCCGTCAAGGCGCCACCTATGGCCTGTTGGCCGGCATTATCGGCGTGATCTTCACCGAGAAGTTCGGCCTTGGGATACTCAACGACATGGGCCTTGGCTTCTGGGGTCGCTGGCCGTTCACCATCCACTCGGCCGGTTGGGGCATGCTCCTTAACGCCACAACCTGCATCATCGTTTCGTCGATGACGCAAAGCGAACAGGCGATGGCCCATCGCATGAAGTATCACAACTTCTTGAGGGAACACGCCAGCCTTCCGGCGTCGAAGAAGGGGCTAATCCCGGTTGCGTGGGCGATTACGTTGGCGTGGATGTTCTTCGGTATCGGCCCTGGCGCCGTTATCGGCAACGACATCTTCGGCGCGCCGAATGCCGGCCTCGAGAACTGGACCTTTGGCATGCCCTCCATCTGGGCCTGGCAGATACTGTTCTGGCTCTTGGGGGTGGGCATGATGTGGTTCCTTGCCTTCAAGATGAATATGTCCACCATCCCCGAAACTGAAATCGAGGCTCTGGTGGAAGATATCGGCGACACGGCCGAAGAACAGGCCCAACGCTGATAGTCTAAACGGACATGACGATTTCGGGGGAAGGGCATCACCCTTCCCCCACTTTTTTACCATTCCGGCCGTTTTTCGTAACGGCCACACGCTTATTTTTAGGGCTAAATCCATGGAAGGCATGCTTTCACCTGATTACCGATGGCTTTGGTCGATGGCCCTGGCGGCGGCGCTGTTTTTCCCCGTCAGGCATATGATCTGGGTGCTGGCGGTTCGCCGTGAACAGCGACGGGCCGGCCAGCTTCCCGACGAGAAAATGAAGAACCACCTGAAAAGCCGCGCCGCCGTCACGTCGGGGCTATTATGCCTGGTTTTCGCCGCCGTATACGGCGGGGTCCTGTTCGGAGGGAATCTATGATCCTGAAAGGCTACACCGATCCAAGGGTGCTGCGCCGATTCATCATCCTGATGGCCTTACTCACCGTTGGCGGATTCACGTTCTGGGCCGTGACCGGAAGCTATGTTCAGGCGCCTGAAGGCGATTACGAAGTCCGCCAGGGCGACATCCTCTTTGGCGACGGTGAATATGACACCGCCCTGGAACGCTTTAACATGGCGCTCAAGAAGTCTCCCGATCACCGTGGCGCCCTGATGGGCCGCGCGCTGGTGTTTTTGCAGAGCGAACGCTACACCGAAGCAGAGAGCGAGTTCACCTATTTGATCAAATTTCTCGAGACCAACCTGGAAAGCGACGATATTACGGGGGTAGCCGTTCATGCCGCCGCCTACGCCAACCGGGGCACGATGTACAACCGCATGGGATGCCGGCTCGGGGGCACGTCCGCGCACTTCGAAAAGGCGTTTGCCGATTACGTTCGGGCGTTGCAAATAGACGAACCTGCGATCGATGGGCCCAACATTATTGAAAAGGTCATTTACGGCACCCCCCGGCCGTCGACAATCCGCCTGCGCGCCGTTTATATGCAAAAGCAATTGGCCATGCCTGAGTCCGAACGCCTGTTCTGTGTGCCGGAAAAGGACTCCGAACAGCGGATGTATAAGCCTTATTAGCGGTTTTGGATGAATTGGTCGGTTGGCAAAGAGCCCTGGAAATGCCATCATAAAGACACCCTTTAAATGGGGGACCGATTGGATAACCTTTTAAAAAGACTAATTTGTACTGAGTTAAAGGGAGCCTTTCATGTCGGAAGAAAACACACCAGAAACATCGCAAGAAACCGCACCACAAGCACCAGATGAATCAGCTGAAAATCCTGTACCGTCGGCCGGCAAGCAGCTCATGGTTATGGGCATTATTGTTGTCGGTATTACCATCGTTCTCGGCGGCGGGGTTTGGTTGTCGATGTATTTGAAATAATAATCACCTTGGCCGGAGGTGATCGTCAAACCCTTTGAGTGGGAAGAATGTTTCAATTTGATGGGCCTTAAGGGCCCTTCACGTCTGTTGGAAGTTCCACTAAGGATCTGATTGATTGAGGTGAGCCCATGAAAATAAACTCAGTATTTGTGTTTTGGGCCCTTTCGGTCATGGGGTTAGTGGTGACTGCACCGGCCGTTGCTGAATGTTACGATCCGCCGGGGGCCTTCGTGGTTTGGTCAAAATGCGAATTCGCCCGGAAAAATTTCGAGGGTGCCGATCTGAGTGGAGCGGTGATGGACGATATCGTCCTGCACCATTCCAAATTGAAGGGCATCAATCTTGAAAAGGCCGACCTTCGCGGCGCCGACCTTTCGAACGTCGATTTGTCGGGGGCGAACTTGAAAAGAGCCAGGCTCAATAAGGCCATCATCAAGGACTCCAACCTTTCGGGCGCCGATCTTTCAGGCGCCAACCTGGAAGGCGCCAACCTGGAGCGAAGCAATCTCACCGGCGCCAAATTGAAGGGAGCCAAGCTGAACGCCGTCAGGATGTCGGATGCCACCTGGACCGACGGCAAGACCCAGTGCAAGGGCGGTTCCGTCGGCAAGTGCCGGAAATAGCCCTTTCCGGCCGATCACAATACAAGCCGATCCTGTTCGACATTGCTCTCGTTCACGGTCTGGGTAATTCCGGTTGAAAAGGGTTTCCTGCCCTGAATCCGGGGGCCTAAAACCGGACCAGTTCCAGCACGTCCTGGAACAGCACGGTAAAGAAAAATAACGCCGCGATGGAGCCGAACAACAGGTGCACGAAATC
>JAESSX010000104.1 GCA_016763915.1 Rhodospirillales bacterium | reverse complement strand
TCAACGACGGTGTTCATGATTTTGTGGATATGATTTTCCCGCGCGGCGGCTGTTTTCAGGGCCCGGTTCCGTTCGCTGACGTCCCGGGCCATCAACATCACGGCCGGAAGTTCGCCGTCATGGGTTTCGTCATCGTAGGGCAGGGCCGCGATTTCAACATCCACGGTGCGGCCGTCGGTCCGCAGGAACATCATCGGCACCCGCATTTTCTTGGCCATAAGGTTCTCAATGCGGCCGTCGAAAATGCCGTTGAAATCCGGGTGAACGAATTCGAAGAATTTCCGCCCGATCAGGGTTTCCGCCGGCCACACGCCCAACATGTCGGCCCCGGCCGGGTTGATCATGGTAATCTCGCCGCCGCGGCAGACACAGATCAGGTCCGGCGCCAGTTCGATCAGGTGGCGGAAATCCTTTTCCCTTTTCTTGAAATTCTCGAAACGGCCAAGGTCCAGAAGGTCATTGACGATCTTGAGCATGGAGCGCCCGGCTTCATGGATGTCGCTGGCGTATTCCCGGTATTGCGGCTCGTTGATGGGGCCCAGAACCTCCTGCTCCATCATGTCGGCAAAGCCGATGATGGAGTTCAAGGGGGTGCGCAAGTCATGGCTAAGCGTTTTCAGCAGCGCCTGGTTGGCGTTGCTGAGCGATTCCAACTGCTCGAGCGCCTCTTCCAGACGCTTGGCCGTCGCTTTCTCTTGCCGCCCTGGTTTTTGGTCGTCGTTCATTCCGGCCTGTCTTTCCCCGCAGCCCATACTCGGGACAGTCGGTAACTCTGTTCCCGGAATATCCGGGAATATAGCGCCGTATTCTAGAATAATTTCCCCCTGAACGTGAACCTCCAGGTGTGAAAAACCGTACAACCCTTATGGGAAGGCATTTCCCGGCCTCTTTGCTCTCGTCTGGGTGGAAGGGGTCGGGCTTGCGCTATCGCTTTCATGCGTCCCGTGATAACTTCCAGCCATGCCAGAAGAAGTCATATTGCTGACCGGCGAAGTGGAAGGGCCTCACTTTCGGGCCATGCTGACCAGCCTGAACCCGGGACTGACGGTCGTTCACACTCAGACCCGTGACGAACTGGAGACCGCCTGCCTCAAGCCGCCCCCCGGAGGCGGCGGGCGACGGCTGATCGCTTTTTCCACGTCGGTGATCGTGCCTGCGGCCGTTCTCGATGGACTAAGCATGACGGCCTACAATTTTCATCCCGGCCCGCCGACCTATCCCGGCAGCCATGCCGCCAGTTTCGCCATCTACGACGGCGCCGAACACTTCGGGGCGACGGCGCATGTGATGGAGGAAAAGGTTGATTGCGGACCCATTGTCGCCGCCGAATGGTTCGTGATGCCGGAAAAGGCCCGCTTCTTGGATCTGGAAATCAAGACCTATGAGTTGCTGCTTAAACTATTCGCCGACCTGGCGCCCCATTTCGCCACCTCGGACGACGCCCTGCCCGAGATTGATGCAAAGTGGTCGGGCGTCAAACACACCAAGGCCGAGTTCGAGGCCATGAAGGTGCTGGAAGCCGACATGGAAGAGGCCGAAATCAATCTGCGGTATCTGGCGTTCGGGTAGGAAATTATCCTTTTTTATTGACTTATTCGCTATAATATCCTACATTTTAACCCTGAGTGCCCGTGGGCCCTGCCTTTTAACGACCCAGGCGGGATAACCTTAAGCCGGACAACACTCCCGAAAACCATTGTTTCAATCGCGCGTGACCGGTCATTTTCGGCCCGCGCCTGACCAATTGTGCGCGCCTCTATGTGCCGCGCGCCGAAGGAGATGTTGTTATGTACGATCTTTTAGACTTAAGGGCCCGATCGGCCTCGAATACAACATGGACCCGGACGATACCCTCAGCACCAAGACGGCGCTCCGGGACTTGGGCCACTTCCGCACCCCGAAATACGGCCTCACCCCCTACCCCGACCAGCCGATGCTCGAGGGGATCAAATCGTTCCAGCGCCAAAACGGTCTCCTGGAGGACGGCGTCATGAAACCGGACGGTCCGACGGTGACCGTCCTCGGCCAAGTCCTGGACCAACGCAGGCCTAAACGCAGTTCCCAAAAAACGGACAATCTGTTGGACAGGCTTCCCGGTCCGCAAGGCGGGCAGGGCTTGGCACTCGCAAGCAAACCCATCCCGTCCCTTCTCAGGGATTCCATAGGCCAGCCCCTGCCCCCCCGGCCCGGAGCCGAGCCACCCATCAGGAAACCGAAGACCGGAACACAGGTGGCGGCGGGTCCGGCGGCCGCCCTTTTGTTGCCTTTACTGAGCACCGCCGGCCGCGCGGCTTTGCAGCGCGCCGCCC
Source organism: Rhodospirillales bacterium (assembly GCA_016763915.1). The sequence continues at coordinate 1,239 of JAESSX010000104.1, read as the reverse complement.
AGAGCCTGTTGGGCGGCGCCGCGACGGCCACCGTCGGGTCGCTAAAGGGCGACACGCCATCGGCCAAAAAGACGGTGCCGAATTCCCGTCCGCGCACCGATATCGCGCCGCCATTGCCACCGACACCCGGCTTCGAGCCGCCCGACGACAACGACCGCCCGCCGGCGAAAACCGAGTCGCCTGCTGAACCGCCAAAATTACCGACCCTGAAAGGCCGCCCCATAAACGAGGTGATGCGTAATGACCCTTTGATCTTTCAGGAAATCAGCGAAGAGCTTCGAAAGGAATTCAACCGCCCCCTTGAAAGCCATCCGGGCAACCAGGTCACGCAAGACTGGAACAAGCGGGTCGCCAACGACATCTTTAACGATGCCATCAGGCTCTGGGGGCCTGAGAAAAAGAAGGAATTTGACCACACCGGCGGCGCGTCTGATGCAGATGGAGAGCGCAAACCGGAAGATTACCTTCCAAACAAGGACGTGCCCATCGGCCAGGACGGCCGCAAGGGTTCATCAAATCCCGACATCACCCATACGCACCTGCCAACGGATAAGAAAATCTACACCAATACCGGGCGAACGCTGAAGGACGGACGAACCGGCGTCGCCCACGAACGGCGAAGCTACAAGGTCCTTCTTAAAAACGCCGTCGAAAACCTCGCGATCTTCTTGCCCAAATACCGCCCCGGCATGGACGAAGACGCCATGGCAAAAATTGCCAAGAAAATTTACGTCGAGGAGCTTACCAAGCTCTGGGGACCGCCGCCGAAATAAAAAAGGATTCTTGGGCGCAAGTCCATGCAAGGCGAAACCGTCGGCCGATAGAAAAAATGTTCAATTCATGGTATTAAAAACCGGATTGTCTCACCTTTCCCTATCGGTCGATGGACCCCGCCATGCCCAGCCAACGCCAGACCTTTTTCACCCAGGTTGACGAGGCGAACCTTTCCGACGCCCTTAAGGAAAGCTTTCCGGATATTCGGTTTGAAGACCGCCCGCACTCCCAGGATATTGAACCAAACCCGGAAATTCATTACCTGGACGACATTTCGTCGACAACGGGACACGAGGTGAACATGTTCATTCCACCCAAGGGATGGAAGCCCAGGTATCGTAAAGTGGAATATCCCCGCGGTAAGTTGGCCGTCGCAAACTATCCCGAAGAATTTATGCAGTTTCAGCGATCGGGTTTTATGTATATGGAGCGTGATCCCGTGAGGGATGGTGAACCGCCGGTTTT
>JAESSX010000103.1 GCA_016763915.1 Rhodospirillales bacterium | reverse complement strand
GCGGGATTTTTCCCAGCGTCCCGATTCGGTCAGCGATATGGCGCTTAGAAGATTCCGGGGGATCGCCATCCGCCGTTCCGCCCGCGCGGTCTGCCGGGCGCAGATATCCCATTCATTTTCAATGGCTTGCGCTTCGCCGGCGGCCGCCGGACCGGGCATCGCCAAAGCCGATGCCGAGGCACACAAACAGAAAATTGCCAATAGTTTTTTCACAGCCTTGTCTCCGAATGCCACGCCCGTTGATTAAAGCCGGTGTGGTTCGGTGGATGAAATGCAATGATTATGCCAGACGGCCAGAAATCGCCGGAAATTATAAAATTCCTTAATAACAATAAGTTATGTGGTTATTTCGGGGATCGGAGAAAGTCTGAAAAGAACATATTCAAAAAAGTGAAATTGTTATTGACCACTATGAAACAATGGGTTATATTGTGCATCGCAACATACGGAAGACTACGATTTTCCGACGTTGCGATTCTTGGATGTTTCCTCCCAATACTCGGGCCGCGTATTTATTACGCGGCCCTTCTTTTTTGCCTTTCGGGGATCGGCGTTTCCGGGTCTCAGGAATCGGGCAGGGTCGTGTCGCCGCGGCCTAAGGCGCGCTGCATGGTCACCGAATCCACCCAGCGCCCGAACTTGAACCCAACCGACGGCTGCACGCCGATTGTCTCGAACCCCAGCCTGCTATGCAGGCCGATGGACGCTTCGTTGGCGGAATCGCCGATAATGGCGATCATCTGGCGGTAACCGAGTTCGGTACACCGCTCGATCAGGTCTTCCAGCAAGCGCCGGCCGACCCCCCGGCGGTGCGTTTCAAGCGACACGTAAACGGAATTCTCCACCGTGTGGCGATAGGCCGGACGCGGGCGGAAGGGGCCGGCATAGGCATAGCCCTTGATGACGCCGCCGACTTCGGCGACCCGGTAGGGATAGCCGCCGGCGCGCACGGCGTCGCGCCGGCGCGTTAATTCCGCCTCAACAGGCGGCGTCTCCTCGAAACTGGCGAGACCTTCCAGAACATGGTGCGCGTAAATTTCCCTGATCGCCGCCATATCGCCGTCGACGGCGTCGCGGATCAGGATTTCGTCGCTATCGTTTGCGGGTGGCATGGGCGGGCCGGTCAGGTGGGTTTCAGGATCGCCGGGTCGATTCCGACCAGGGTGCCCACCAACAAGGTGATGCGCCGCGTCAGTTCAGCCATGCCGGCGCCGCGGCGGATGCGTTTTTCATCCATGTACAGGCCGCGGTTGATTTCGATCTGCAGGACGTGAATGCCATCGTCGGGCCGGCCGTAATGGCGGGTCGTGAATCCGCCGGAATAGGGCTTGTTGCAGGCCACCTGGAAGCCCACCGATTGGAGCGCCTTGCGGGCGGTATCGGTAACGTCCGGCGCACACGCGGTGCCGAAACAATCGCCCAGCACGACGTCGGCCGGCTTGCCCCGGCTGCTCGAACGGGGCGCGGCCCCGGACGGCATGGAATGACAGTCGACCAGAAGACAGCAGCCGAAACGCTCGTGGGTGGCGACGAGCAGTTGCTTCAGCGCCTCGTGATAGGGCCGGTGAAAGGTTTCGATGCGATGGCGCGCGTCTTCGAAGCGCAGCGGCGCGTGATAGATGTCATCGCCGTCGGTGACGATCCTGGCGATGGTGCCCAGGCCGGCGGAAACGCGCGGCGACGACGTATTCACGTAATCGGGCAGCGGATCGGCGAACATCTTGGGGTCCAGTTCGAAGGCCTCGCGGTTGGCGTCCACATAGGCGCGGGGAAATTCCGCGCACAACAACGGCGCCCCCCAGTCCGGCGCGGCGGCGAAGACTTCGTCCATGAAGGCGTCTTCGGAACGCCGCAGGTTCAGTTTATTGAGCTCCGACGCGGCGATGAATTCGGGCGGATAGTCGCGTCCCGAATGGGGCGACGCGAACACCACCGGCACGGTCTGGCGCGCCGGGGCTTCAATCCGTAACGCCGGGCGCGGGTGGTCGCATTCCACGATCCCGTTTTCCAGGAAGTCCTGTTCCGGGAATTGGGCATCGTCATATTGCCGAAGGGCGCTGTCGTTGGGCGCGGTCACGGCGGTATCCTTGTCTCAAATGTCTTTCCGCCCGGGCTGCCGGAAGGGCCGTCCAGCGACCTGGTGAAGGCGAAAACAGGGACGTATAGAGTAACCGCCAATCGCCTGCCTTGCCAAGACCGCCTTCGGGGGGTAAAACGCCCAACTTGAGACAAGTAATCGGGCGCGTAGCTCAGCGGGAGAGCACCTCGTTGACATCGAGGGGGTCACTGGTTCAATCCCAGTCGTGCCCACCATCGGGAGACCCAGGCTATACCTGGGTCTCCCGACCTAAAACACTCCACCGAAACTCCATCGCAAATCACGCCGGACACGAATGGGTCACGGCGGGAGTGAGATTGCGGTGCTGTCGGCCGCCAAGCCGCTTCTCACCCGCCCTCAGGGGCCTCAGGCATTGTGACCGATACGGGTGAACCGCAGACATACCGAGGTCCAATGTCCGTTCCCGGGGCTGTCGCAGACCAATTCCGTCAAAAAACTGACGTTCCCCGGTTTGCGACGTTTGTTCGTTCTTTATCGACCTGGGCGTAGGTTTAAAGTATTCTAATTCGCATAAAAGGAGACGAGCCTCTGAACAGTACCTTTCTCGACCAGCTGGTTTAGAGGTTCGATTCAGGAATGGGTATCCTTAGGCCTACTGATAATGCCGCGATAAGCGGCAACGGAGTAGGGACGATTGTCCAGGCGGTGTCGGGTGAGCCCGTTATCGTCTCTGGGGAAGCATGGTTTCTGCGTGCCGATTTTACGCATCAAGGCCAGGACCTCATGGTCACGGGTCCCGAAGGTCAGACCCTTCTCATCCGCCAATATTTCACCCTGGAAAACCCGCCGGATCTGATGACCGCCGACGGCGTCGTGCTGAGGGGCGATCTCGCCGTCCGTCTGGCCGGCCCGCTGACGCCCGGTCAATACGCGCAGGCGGGGCCGACCGCCGCCAAGGAACCCATCGGCCATGTCGAGACCACGTCCGGAGGGACCGAGGTGGTCCGCGTCGACGGCACCCGGGTCACGCTTCAGCAAGGCGACCCCTTGTTCCTGGGCGATATCCTGGAAACCGGCGCCGATGGCGCCGTCGGAATCGTCTTCGCAGACGAAAGCACGCTTTCGCTGGGCGAAAGCGGACGCATGACCCTCGACGAGATGGTCTACGATCCCGGCGAGCAATCGGGAACCATGAGCGTATCCCTGCTTCAGGGCGCCTTCTCCTTCGTCAGCGGCCAGATCGCCAAGACCGATCCCAACGCCATGACCTTGAACACGCCGACGGCGACGATCGGGATTCGCGGCACCGCCGGCGGCGGCAGGGTGGATGCCGCCGGGGTCACGACCGCCGTGCTGTTGCCCGAAGCGGCTGGTTTCACGGGCGAGATGAGCATCGGCAACGCCACCGGCGTCCAGACCATCAATCAACCCGGCCAGGCCATCAACATCGCCAGCATCAACGCGGCGCCGTCGCCGCCCTTTGTCTTGACCCCGCAGCAGATGGGCCAGGCCTTCGGCGGCGCCCTCGCCGCCCTTCCCAATGCCGCACAGGTGGTTTCACAGAATGTGGTCTCCGGCGCCAAACAGGGCCTGGAACAGCAACAAGTCGCCAAGGACGCGGCCGTCAAGGCGGAGGCCGCCAAGG
>JAESSX010000102.1 GCA_016763915.1 Rhodospirillales bacterium | reverse complement strand
CCGTCAAGGCGTTCGACCTCCAGCGCACAGGTGCTGGGGCAATCGTGAGGGCAGGCAGAAGATACAAATTCCGAAGTCATGTCAGAGGCTTGGACCAGGGCCGGATGATTGATCCTTTTGTATAGCGCCGCCGCCTGACCCCGGCAACACCAGACCTAGTCCGTGCGGATAACCTTGCCCGGGTAAAAAGCGTTGAAGACAAAGGCGAAGGTGACGTCATAGGCGACATCGTCGGTGCCGCGCTGAACCACCACGTTGCCGACGTCGCGGCCTTGCGCGATGATCCGCGTATCGAGTGCCGAATTCTGCCCCGGCCGCCAACGGATTACCAGATTGTCTTTGGTGATGGCGCCCTTGTCGCGCAGCAAGGGCAGGCTCCAGGCTTCGCCTTCGACGACCACGACCCGGACCATGGGGTTGATGCCTTTGGGCATGTCGCCCTGATAAAGGAACGGAAACGGCGACGAATCATAACCGGCATAGGGATTGGCGCCGTAATTGCGCCGGCCCGGATTGTTGGGCACCAGAACATCGCCACCCGGCGCGCGTTTCCTGAATTCGGCGAAGGATTCCAGCCGGGACGGGATAACGACCAACTGTTTGCCGGTCATCTCGCCGACGATGCCCTCGCCCAGGAACTGTTGCCACCAGCTTTCCGTCTGGCGGTCGTACATGACCAGGTCGGAATTGCGCAATTTTCCGGTCGTCCCAAAATCAAGAATTTTGCCGTCCAGCCGGCGGTCGAAGACGATCGAGGAATTGCACAGCGGGCAAAAGGTAACGGTGACCGGCACGCCGCCCAGTTCATCGTTGACGATTTCGTGCCAGGTCAGGACCCGCAAAGGGTAAGCCCGCGCCCTGCCGTTGATGACAAGGCCGATCACCGGTTCCGTATCGGTCAGGTTCGTGGCCTTGGATATGGGCACGGTGCGGGGGTTGTCGATGGCGGGAATGCCGTCCTTGGGCGGCCCGCCCGACAGTATTTCGCCCCATTCGATGGATTTCCTGGAGAAATCCGTTTGCGGCCATTCCATCTCCCACCGCAACGGATTTGCCGCGGCCTCGGGGCCGGCGAAAACAAGGAACGCCCCGAGGAGGAAAGCCCCGGACATCAGGACGGTGCGAAAATAGCCGTATTTGGGTGTCATGATTCCATGATTGACCGCCCAGCCGCCGGCCCACAAGACAACCCCTTTCACGTTTCGGTGAGACGGTTTCCACACAGGACGGATAAAGTCCGGATAAAGAACTGGTTAACCACTTAAAGGTATGGTTCAAATTCGCGGAATCGACTTAATGTATCGGAACCATCGATGTCACGCCGTTTGATTGCCCTGTTCCTGGCCGTTGCCCTGGTCCCCTCCCTGACGCTGGCTCAGACGCCTGAGCCACCGCGCGGGCAGATCCGTATCCAGGGCCGCGACCGGGCGGAACCGGAGGTCCCCCTCCCTGCCCCCGCCGGGCTGCAGGTCGATCTGCGCCAGCAAATGCGCACATTCATACAATCCATCACCACCTTCGCGCGCCGCTACAACCGCAATTTTACCGTCATCACCCACGGCGCCATGGAACTTCTGATCAAGCGCGATGTGGTGGACGTAACCCGGATTGCTCCGGCCCGCACCTATATGCGATCGATCGACGGGGTGATGATGGACGGCCTGTTTTTCGGCGACAGGGTTTTCGGCGAGCCGATCGCCGACGAGATCAGGGCGCGCTCCCTGAGACTGACGGACATGGCCAAAAACAACGGGCTTTCGGTGTTCGTCATGGATTACGGCACCGACCTCCAAACGGTCGATGAATCCCACCGTCTCAACAAGGCGCGTGGTTACAATTCCATCACCGTGCACGCGCCGCTGGCCGAACTGGGATCGCTGCCGCCCTACCCGCGCCGCCCGTTCGGTGAGAACGCCAAAAACATCCTGTCTTTGAAAAACGTATCGACATTTTCCTATATCACCAATTCCGCCGCCATCGGGCGGCCCACCGAATTCGTCATGAAAATGCACGAGACCAATTACGACCTGATGATCGTGGATGTCCTGAACGGCCGCGAACCCCTCAGCAGACGCGCCGTGGAAACCCTGAAATACAAGAAAATCGGCGCCAGACGGCAGGTTTACGCCATCGCCAATATCGGCACGGCGGCCAGTTTCCGGTATTACTGGAAACCCACCTGGCGCGAAGGCTCGCCCGGATGGATCGATGCCCCGGTGCGCGACGACCCCGACCGCTATTACGTTCAATTCTGGCGTCCCGAATGGCAACGCATCATCACCGGTGACGTCAATTCCTACATCTACGGCCTCGTGGCGCTGGGTTTCGACGGTGTGGTGCTGGAAGGAATGGAAGAAGCCTACCGCTTCTTTGAAACCGGCGGCGAGGAACAGGAAGAAGAACCCCCGGAAACCCCGGCGGCCGCTCCGGCACAACCCGCCGCCGGCTAGCGTATTGGGAATTTTCCTTTGCCCCCGAACTGCTATGATTATCGGAAAGGGGGCGCTCGATGCTGACGGAAGCTGGCAGTTATGATGAGGTCTACCGGTCCCTGGTCTGGCAGGTGCCGGAATTTTTCAACATGGGCGTCGAGGTCTGTGACCGCCATGCCGACGCCGACCCCGGCCGCACGGCGCTGATTGTTGAAAACGCCAACGCCGACATCACCCAATACAGCTTTCAGGCGCTGAGATTACTGTCCAACAGGCTGGCCAATATGTTCACAGGCCTTGGATTGGCGCGCGGCGACCGGGTCGGCATTCTGCTGCCGCAATCGGTGGAAACCGGCATCGCCCATATCGCCGCCTGGAAAGCCGGGTTGATTTCGATTCCCCTGTTCACCCTGTTCGGCCCGGATGCCTTGCAATTCCGCCTCGCCGACAGCGGCGCCCGGGCGCTGATCACCGACACCGAAAACTTAGGAAAAATCGAGGCCATCCGGGACACGGTCCCGGGCCTGGAAGTGGTTCTTGTCACCGATGCCGGAAAGGACGGCGAGGGAATGATCGATTTCTGGTCCGGGCTGGATTCCGCAAGCGACGCCTTCACGCCTGTACGCACCCGCGCCGACGATCCGTCCTTCATCAGCTATACGTCGGGAACCACCGGCAACCCGAAAGGCGCGCTGCATGCGCATCGCACCATGCTGGGCCATCTTCCGGGAGTGGAAATCCCGCACGAATTTTTCCCCCAAGACGGCGACCTGATGTGGACGCCGGCGGACTGGGCCTGGATCGGGGGACTGATGAACTGCCT
>JAESSX010000101.1 GCA_016763915.1 Rhodospirillales bacterium | reverse complement strand
GTCAGCATCGCGGCGGCGTCGGACAGGATGTCGCCGAACAGATTGTCCGTGACCACGACGTCGAACTGCTTGGGCCGGCGCATCAGCTGCATGGCGCAGTTGTCGGCGTACATGTGGCTGAGTTCGATGTCGTCGAAGCCGTCGGCGTGGGTCTGCGTGGCCACCTCGCGCCACAGCACGCCGGTTTCCATGACGTTGGCTTTTTCCACCGAGGTCACACGGCTTTGCCGCTTGCGGGACATCTCGAAGGCCAGCCGGCAGACGCGGTCGATTTCGCTGGTCGTGTAGACCTGGGTGTCGACGGCGCGTTTTTGGCCGTTGCCGAGGTCTTCGATGCCGCGCGGTGTGCCGAAATAGACCCCGCCCGTCAGTTCGCGGATGATCAGCAGATCGAGCCCCGACACCAGCTCGGTTTTCAGGCTGGAGGCTTCGGCCAGGGCCGGGAACACGTTGGCCGGGCGCAGGTTGGCGAACAGGTCCATTTCCTTGCGCAGCGTCAGCAGCCCGGCTTCCGGGCGCTTGTCGCGTTCCACGTTGTCCCACTTGGGCCCGCCGACGGCGCCCAGCAGCACGGCGTCGACGGCCATGGCGTCGGCCAGGGTCTCGTCGGCCAGGGAGGTGCCGTGCGCGTCATAGGCGCAGCCGCCGACCAGGTCTTCTTCGATGTCGAACGACACATGGCGGGTCTTGTCCATCCAGTCGATGACGCGCTTGACCTGGTTCATGACTTCGGGACCGATCCCGTCGCCGGGCAGCATCAGCAGTTTCTTGTTCGCGGCCATAATTGTTTTTCCTATGTTGTCCGTTGACGGTGTCTGAAATTGTTTTAAAGGTCGATGGAATATTTTTCCACCGCGTCCTCGTTCCATTCGATGCCGACGCCGGGGGTGTCGGGGATGAGGACATGGCCGTCTTCCACCGGATAGGGGGATTGGAGCAGCGGCGCCGCCCAATCGCTGTATTCCAGCCAGTGGCGCGTCGGCGTCACCGCCAGCAGGTGGGCCGAGAATTCCGGGAACAGGTGCGACGACATGGGGATGCCGGCGGCGTCGGCGATTTTCGCCGTGCGCATCCATCCGGTGACGCCGCCGATGCGTTCCACGTCGGGCATCAGGTAATCCAGCGCCCCGGCGTCCATGGCGCGGGCCGCGCTTTCGGGACCGTAGAAATTTTCGCCGTTCTGGATCGGCGTTTCGACGTCGCGGGCGATGCGCGCGTTGCCGTCCCAGTCGTCATAGCGGGTCGGCTCCTCGATCCAATAGACGTCCTCGTCGTCAAGCGCCCGGCCGCGCAGGACGGCTTCATCCACGTCCAGGCCCTGGTTGAAATCGACGGGCAGGCGCACGTCCGGTCCGACGGCGGCGCGAACGGCGCGGAAAACGGCGAAGTCTTCTTCCAGGGTCTCGCGGCCCAGGCGCACCTTGACGGCAGAAAAATTTCCCTCGGCGATCAGTTGGCGGGCTTCGGCGGCCACGGCGTCGACGCCGATCAGGCCCAGCCCGTTGGAATTGTAGGCCCGGATCGGCTCCGCACGGCCGCCCAGGACCTCGACCAGCGGCTTGTTTTGGGCGCGGGCGCAGGCATCCCAGCACGCCATGTCGAAGCCCGACACCGCCATCATGGCGATGCCCTCGTGGCCCATCAGGGTCAGGGTCCTGCGGGCCTGGTCGAACAGGGTAACCGGGTCCAGCGGGCGGCCCTTCATGGCCTCGCCCAACCATTTGAGCGCCGGTATCAGGCAGGCGTTGCCGGGGGGCGTGTATCCGAACAGATAGCTGCGCCCGGTGACGCCTTGCTCGGTTTCCAGGTCGATCAGGACGAAGGCCGCGTTTTCGATGGTCACCACGCGGGTCACCAGCGGCCGGGCCATGGGCACGACCACGGACCTGAGCGTGAGGCCCCGGATGGTGAGCGCGGCGTCGGTCATGGCCGGAGGCGAAACTGGACGATTAACCGAACAGCCAGGGCTCGGAAGCCTTGCGGGTTTCCTCATAGACGGAGATTTTTTCTTCGTGCTCCATCGTCAGGGCGACATCGTCGAGGCCGTTGAGCAGACAGTGCTTCTTGAATTCATCGAGCTCGAATTTGATCTCGCCGCCGTCCGGGCCGGTGATGGTCTGGCTTTCCAGATCGATGGTAATGGTGGCGTTGGCGCCGCGTTCGGCGTCTTCCAGCAGCTTCTCGACCTCTTCGCGCGCAAGCCGGATCGGCAGCACGCCGTTCTTGAAGCAGTTGTTGTAGAAGATATCGGCGAAGCTGGTCGAGATGACGCACTTGATGCCGAAGTCGAGCAGCGCCCACGGCGCGTGTTCGCGCGACGACCCGCAGCCGAAGTTCTCGCCGGTGACGAGGATCGAGGCGTTTTGGTACGCCGGCTTGTTGAGGACGAAGTCCGGGTTATCCGAGCCATCCATGTTGTAGCGCATTTCGTGAAACAGCCCCTTGCCGAGACCGGTGCGCTCGATCGTCGTCAGGTACTGTTTCGGGATCACCATGTCGGTGTCGATGTTGATCATGTCCAAGGGGGCCGCGACCCCGGTCAGCGTGGTGAATTTTTCCATCGGTCTATCCCCCTTAATCCAGATCGCGCACGTCGGTCAGCCTGCCGGTGACGGCGGCGGCGGCGGCCATGGCCGGGCTGACGAGATGGGTGCGGCTTTTGGGGCCCTGGCGGCCCTTGAAGTTGCGGTTCGACGTGGCGGCGCAGCGCTGCCCCGGCGGCACCTTGTCGGGGTTCATGGCCAGGCACATGGAACATCCCGGTTCGCGCCATTCGAAGCCGGCTTCGATGAGGATGTCGGCGAGGCCTTCCTGTTCCGCCTGTTCCTTGATCAGGCCCGAGCCCGGGACGATCAGCGCGGTGACGCCGTCGGCCACATGGCGGCCCTTGGCGATGGCGGCGACGGCGCGGATGTCTTCGATGCGCCCGTTGGTGCAGGCGCCGATGAAGGCGTAATCGATGGCAATCTCGGTCATCGGCGTGCCCGGCGTTAGCCCCATGTAGTCGAGCGCCATGCGGGCGGCTTCCTGCTGGGCAGCGCCGTCGAAGTCTTACGGCGACGGCACGGCGGCGGTGATCGGAACCACGTCTTCCGGGCTGGTGCCCCAGGTCACCTGCGGCACCAGGTCGGTGGCGTTGAGGGTGACCTCCTTGTCGTAGGTCGCCCCTTCGTCGCCGGGCAGCGTGCGCCAATGGGTCTCGGCGATTTCCCAGGCGGCGCCCTTGGGCGCCATCGGGCGGCCCTTGAGGAATTGATAAGTCTTCTCGTCGGGCGCGATCAGTCCGGCCCGCGCGCCGGCCTCGATGGTCATGTTGCAGACCGTCATGCGGCCTTCCATGCTCAGGTCCCGGATCGCCTGGCCGGCGTATTCGATAACGTAGCCGGTGCCGCCGGCGGTGCCGATTTCACCGATAATGGCGAGGATCAGGTCCTTGGCGGTGACGCCGAAGGCCAGGTCGCCCTCGACGGTGATGCGCATATTCTTCAAAGGGCTCTGCAGCAGCGTCTGGGTTGCCAGAACGTGTTCCACTTCCGACGTGCCGATGCCGAAGGCCAGCGCCCCGAAGGCGCCGTGGGTCGCGGTGTGGCTGTCGCCGCAGACGATGGTCGCACCGGGTAATGTGAAACCCTGTTCCGGGCCGATAATGTGGACGATGCCCTGGCGGATGTCGTCAATGTCGAACAGCAGAATGCCGGACTCTTCACAGTTGCTTCGCAAGGCTTCGATCTGGGCCCGGGCGTCCGGGTCTTCGATGGGCTTGGAACGGTCCGTGGTCGGCACGTCATGATCGATAACGGCCAGCGTCGCTTCCGGCCGGCGCACTTTGCGCCCGGCATTGCGCAGACCCTCGAAGGCCTGCGGGCTGGTGACCTC
>JAESSX010000100.1 GCA_016763915.1 Rhodospirillales bacterium | reverse complement strand
TGTCGAAGACGACGGTGCGGAGCTTGTGGGCGCGCTCGAGCGCCTCGGCGTCCCTGATGAGGATGCCGGTCCGCGCCGCCGCGCCGGTGCCGACCATGATCGCCGTCGGCGTCGCCAGCCCCATGGCGCAGGGGCAGGCGATCAGCAAGACCGATACCGACGTGACGAAGGCGAAGCTGAGCGCCGGGTCCGGACCGAAGAAAAGCCACACGCCGAAGGTCAGGGCCGCCGCGGCCATGACCAACGGCACGAAGACCGAGGCGATTTGATCCGCCATCTTCTGAATCGGCGGTTTCGATCCTTGCGCCTCCTCGACCATGCGGATGATCTGGCTCAAAACCGTATCGGCGCCGATGCGGGTGGCGCGCATCGTGAAGGCGCCGTTCTTGTTGACGGTGCCGCCGGTGACTTCGGCGCCGGGGCCTTTTTCGACCGGCGCCGGTTCTCCGGAAATCATCGCCTCGTCGACGTAGCTGGATCCTTCGGTGACGACGCCGTCCACGGCGAGACGTTCGCCGGGGCGCACCACCACCAGGTCGCCGGCGGCGACGTCTTCGATGGGAATTTCCGTTTCCCGGCCGTCCCTGAGCACCCGGGCGGTTTTGGCTTGCAGCTGCATCAGCTTTTTGATGGCTTCGGATGTCCGCCCCTTGGCGACGGCCTCAAGATAGCGGCCGAGCAGGATCAGGGTGATGATGACGCCGGCGGCCTCGAAATAGGTGGTTGCCGTGCCCTCGGGAAAAATGCCGGGGGCCAGAAGCGCCAACAGGGAATAGAAATAGGCGGCGCTGGCGCCCAGCATGACCAGGGAATTCATGCCGGGGTTGAGGTGGCTCAATTCGGCCCAGCCGTTCTTGAAAAAAACCTGCCCGGCGTAAAACAGGACCGGCGTGGCGAGAAGGAATTCGATCCACATCCAGCCGCGCTCGGGCAAAAGCGACATCATCGGTTCTTCGAAGCCGGGTGTGAACTTGAGCATGGCGACGAGGAAGAGTGGCAGGGTGAAGGTGGCGGCAAACACCATTTTGCGGCGTGTGGCGGCGGTTTCCGCCTCGCGGGCCGCGGCCTCGTCGTGGCCACCGGCGGATGCCGCCTCATGGGCCTCAAACCCGGCCTGCTCGACGGCGCGCACCAGGGCGGCGGTGTCAATGGCCCCGGGGATATGGCTGATGCGGGCCTTTTCCGTGGTCAGGTTGACCGCCGCCGTATCGACGCCGGGCAAGGCGCACAGCACCTTTTCAACCCGCGCCACGCAGGACGCGCAGGTCATGCCCTTGATGGCAAGGTCAACGGTCGCGGACGGCACGCTGAACCCGGTTTTCATAATGGCTTCGGCGATTTCCGCCGCCCCCGTGGCGGCGGGGTCGAAATCGACGCTGGCCCGTTCCGTGGTCAGGTTGACGCTGGCGTTTTGAACGCCGTCGAGCGATGCCAACACCCGTTCCACCCGTCCGACGCAGGACGCGCAGGTCATGCCTTCGACCGGAACGGAAATGCTCTGCAATTCAAAAGCCCCGGCATTTTCGGCGGTGTCGGCCGTTTCGGTCAATGTGGTCATCGTCGTTCCTCAAACCTTCTAGTAAACTATAAGCATTATATGGGCTTCCAGTGACTGGAAGGTCAAGGCCGCGGGCAAGGAAAATCACCAGATTGGTCGGCTCCGTCGTCATGCTTGCCAGGGGTTGTTTAAAGGAAATGCCCTATGGCCAAAAACCAAAAAAAAGCGGCGCCCGAAAGCGCCGCTTAATATATTAGGAAATGACCAGGTGTTTACGGGCGAAGGTAATGCCAACCCTGATCCTGGCGCGCCATGATCTGGATGACCCCGGACTCCACCTGTTTGGCGAAACCATAGGCCGAAATGGGCTTGCCGGCCTTTTTCGACATTTTCTTCATGGTATTGCCGCACGCCGCAAAGGAGATGTTGTCGAAGCTGGCCGCGAAGTCCTTCATCCGGCCTTTGACGGGGGACTTGTCGGGGCGCAACATCATCAAGCCGGGGCCATAGGCGACAATTTCGATCCGCACGGTCTCGCCCTTGCTTTGAAAATATTTGGTCACATTGGCGGCATTGTTCAGGGCGATATTCATTTTTAGCTTGTCATTATCATCGACGTGAATGACCAGATGATGGCTTGACCCGTCATTGGCATTGGCCTGGCCAAAGGGAATGACAAAAACTGCAAGGGCTAAGGCTATGCCCAAAGGTGCAAAAAAACGCTTCAACATTAGTGTTTCTCCTGAAAATATCTGGTTTCGATGGCCCAAAACTTGATCTCGGGATAGGGAAAGTATCACATGACGTAACAAGTAAAAGTACACAAATTCGTGAGTTGTTTGAATCAGGGTATTCCCTAAGTCCGTGCATTTTTTGTTTCCGGTTCCCTTCGCCGGCCCGGCCATGCCTGACGCTGACTGGACGGAATTGCATTGTTGCCCCGAAAGCCCGCTCCTGCCGGGCCGTTGGCAATGAACGGCATGTTTTTGATATGTTTCTGCTCATCGATAACTACGACAGTTTTACCTATAATCTGCGCCATTACCTGGGCGAACTGGGCGCCGAGGTCGAGGTCCGCCGCAACGACGCCATATCCACCGATGACGCCCTGGCGCTGGGCGCGGAAGGCATCGTCCTGTCGCCGGGACCGTGCGATCCGGACCGCGCCGGCATCTGCCTCGACGTCATCGAGAAGTCCCAGGGCCGTCTGCCCATCCTGGGTGTGTGCCTGGGCCACCAGTGCATCGGCCAGATCTTCGGCGGGCAGGTGGTTCTGGCGCCGAAGCCGATGCACGGCAAGGTCAGCGAAATCACCCACGCCGGCCTAAGCGTGCTGGCCGGCTTGCCTTCGCCGTTCAAGGCGACCCGCTATCATTCCCTGACCGTGCAACGCGAAAGCCTGCCCGACTGTCTGGAGATCACGGCGACAAGTGACGACGGCGTCATCCAGGGCCTCGCCCACAAGGAATTCCCCATTCACGGCGTGCAGTTCCACCCGGAAAGCATCGCCTCGGAGCACGGCCACCGGTTGATCCAGAATTTTCTCGATATCGCGCGGGGTAAGCCCGGGAACAAGGAGGCCGCATGAGTGACGCCCTGAAACCCCTGTTGGCGAAAGTCGCCGACGGCAACAGCCTGGGTGTCGACGAGGCCGAAGCGGCGTTCGACATCATCATGTCCGGCGACGCCACCGAGGCCCAGATCGGCGCATTTTTGATGGCGCTTCGGGTG
>JAESSX010000099.1 GCA_016763915.1 Rhodospirillales bacterium | reverse complement strand
CGCTTCCATGAACTCCTTGGCATCCTTGGCCGATACGTTCATGTACAAATCCGCATCGCCCCGTTCGGTGAGCGCGCGGCGCGTGGCCGCGGACGGGATTTCCCGGACAATGACCCGTTTCACTCCCGGTTTCGGACCTAAAGCCCAGTTTTCGTTGCGCTCGTATACGAATTGCTGACCCGGATCCCAGCGGGCAATTTTGAATGCGCCCGAACCCGCCGCCGTTTTATGCAGGTACTCCGTTGCCCAGGGGTCTTTTTTCGTGGCGTTCGCCTTGGCGACTTTTGAATTGATGATAAATGGAATTGGCACGGCGAGATCGGGTAAGGTCAACTTTGAAGGTTTCGGCAAATCGATGCGGAAGGTCATGTCATCGACGACCACGAACTGGTCCGGTTTTTCCATTGACCCCGCCTTCATCTGTACGGCCGGAAAACCGCCCAGACTAACGGCGCGGTCAATCGACCATTTGACGTCTTGCGCCGTCACCTGGGTGCCGTCCCAGAATTTGGCCTTGGGGCTGATTTTGAAGGTCAGGGATTTTCCATCTGCGGAAACGGTCCAGGACTCCGCGACTTCAGGCTCGATTTTGGTCGAGTCGTACGCCATCGAACCATCGCTCAGGGTTTTAACGCCGAACCGGACCAGCCGGTCATAAATGTTTACCGTGACCTGATAGCTGGGCCGATTGGTGCCTTTTCGATGCAGGTCCAGGCTGTTGATGCCGTGCCCGGAAACGACCACCAGTGTATCGGCGCGCCCGGCGGCTTTTGCCGGAAGGTAGCGGAGGAACGGAAGCACGGAAGCGCCCGTCGCCACGCCTACGGTTTTGAGAAAATTACGTCTATCCATAGTTGAACTCCTTTATAGGTTTCCAGAGGATGAGAGAGACTGTAAATACTTTCGCCACCCGCCATGGTGGGTGACGTCTTCGGCGCTACTCTTGCCACTGGATTCACAGATGAACCCGTTGACCTCTTCGCCGTTTTCCAGCAGGAGGGTGCCAATACCCAGCGGACGTGGGATGCCTTTGATGAAGTCGCCGAAACGAGACATGGGTAACGCCCAAACTTCAACCTCGACCGCGGACCCCGTTTCGTCATGCAGAAGGCCGGGTCGGAATGGCGGACCGCCCGGCAGGCTGAAAAGACGGTAAGACGACGCCGTTTTCGTGGCGCTCAGAAACCGCGCCCCCAGGCGGGTCAATTCATGATTAAGCGGCAAGCCGGACATATGGGCGCCGACAACGGCCAACGCGATCTCGTCCGGGTCCGCTATCGGCGATAAGGGGACCGGTTCCGGCAATTGCCAACCCGTCGCCCCCAAAGCCGCACCGCTCCTTCGATGCAGGACACAGGCAACAGCGGCGATTTGACCATCGCGCCCGGCCGGGGCAATTATGGTAACGCTGCCTGGGCGGCCGTCTTTTCGCTCCGCCATCGGCACCGCGACGGCGCACATATCCAACAGATTGACGAAGTTCGTGTAGGTTCCAAGACGAGAATTCGGTCCGATGGGGTCCGCCTCAAGATCGGCGCAGGTATAGAATGTGGGAATGGTCGGCACACACAGGAAATCGACACTCTCGATCAACGGCGATGCCAGGCGTTTTAATTTTTGCAGACGATACATGCCGCGAAAGGCGTCGGCGGCGCTCAGGTCTTCGGCCGCTTCGATAATCTGTCGCGTAACGGGATGAACCTGCTTCGGGTCGTCTCGCAGAAGGTCTTCGATAACCGTTAAGCGTTCCGCGGACCACGTGCCCTCGTACAGCATTTCGGCGACCTGGAAGAACGGCGTGAAGTCGATCTCGACAATCTCTCCGCCCAAGGCTTCGATTCCTTCCAGGGCAGAGGCAAAAAATTCCGCCTGGGCATCGTCTCCAAAAAATAATCGTGTCGCGGCATCCGGCACGCCAACCCGGAAAACTGGGGGCGGCGAGGCCAGAGGCGGCATTGCAATCCGGCGGGCATAGTCGTCGCTGAGGTCGAACCTGGCGGCGACGCGGATAACCGTGTAGGCATCCTCCACGGTCAGGCTGAAAATCGATACGGTATCAAGCGTCCGGCATGCCGGAACAACGCCTGAGTTTGAAATCGACCCCAACGTCGGCTTGAGGCCGACAATTCGATTAAAGGCAGCCGGGACCCGCCCCGATCCCGCCGTGTCCGTGCCAAGTGAAAAACTCACGATGCCCCGGGCAACGGCAACCGATGAACCGGAACTTGATCCGCCCGGCACAAGGTCCGGGTCTATCGCGTTCTTGGGGACCGGATACGGGGTGCGCACGCCGACAAGACCGGTCGCAAACTGATCGAGATTGGTTTTCCCAATAAGTATGGCGCCGGCTTTGCGCAAAATTCCGACGACAAAAGCGTCCTTTTCCGCTTCGTACGCATAGGCCGGACAGCCCGCCGTCGTGGGTGCGCCCGCGGCGTCGATGTTGTCTTTGATTGCGAAAGGAACGCCCCACAAGGGCTTATCGGTCGAATCAAAAGGGCCAAGCCGGTCAATATCCGCCGCCACCCTTTCGCGGTCGAATAAATGCAGGAAAATTCCCGGATCCCCTGAGGCTTCCACCCGCCGAAAGGCCTCCTCAATAACGGCGGCCGGGCTTACCCCGTCGGCGTAAGCGCAATGGAGGCTCACAATATCAAAAGGTTGGTTCTTCAGCATCGGTGCCTTCATCCCTATTGGCCGAATGGGGACTAGAGCAGGTGTTAGTGATGCGGAATACTGCTATTTATTGCTATCTATGATGCAGAAAATGCACCGCCATGACTTAGGCTTCTGCAACAGAACACCTTTTTCCCTTAATCCCGGCTGCAGAGACGCCTGCGATTACCTCGACGCCATTAAACCGGCGAATTCCGGCCATGGAACAAGACCTGGGCGCACCTGTTTCAGGGCCAAGGCGGCGATCAGCATCTATGGAGAAAGTTTAAGAAACCCCGGCGCGGGCCATTAGAGCATGATGCATTTAGGATGGCTTATGTATCATGCTTTAACTTATTGATATTACGCAAATTCGTCGTCGCAGATTAAATCAATCTGCTCGGGATTTGCTCTAAATTGATATTACGCAAAT
>JAESSX010000098.1 GCA_016763915.1 Rhodospirillales bacterium | reverse complement strand
GAACGGCTCGTCCAGCAGCAGGACTTTCGGATCGGGCGCCAGCGCACGGGCCAGCGCGACGCGCTGTTGTTGGCCGCCCGACAACATATGGGGGTGGTTGGTGGCGAAGCGCGTCATGCCGACCTGGTCCAGCATGTCCATGGCCCGGCGCCGCGCCTGGTCCGGGGGCTGGCGGAGCAGGCCGAAGGTCACGTTGTCGATGACGCTGAGGTGCGGGAACAGGGCATAATCCTGGAACATCAGCCCGATGCCCCGGTGTTCGGGCGCCACGTGCGTGTCCTTGTCGGCAACGATCTCGTCGTCGATGGCGATCCTTCCCCGCTGTATCCGTTCCAACCCGCTGGCAAGGCGCAATAACGTGGTCTTGCCGGAGCCCGAGGGTCCCAACAGGCAGACCACTTCGCCGGCCGGGATCATCAACGACGCGTTGTCGAGAACCTGATTGTCGCCGTAGGCGTGGGAAACGCCGACGACGTGGAGCCCTTTCACTACCCTTGCCCTTCTTTTGCATGTCCCGGACGGGACCGGGTTATAGCGAAGCTAAGCACAATTACCGGCAAAATGCCAAAACCGACGATCGCCAGCGCCGCCAGGGAGGCTTCGCCCAGCTGTTCGTCGGATGCGTATTGATGCACATAGGTCGCTAGGGTATGAAAATTGAACGGCCTGAGAATAACCGTCATCGGCAGTTCCTTCATGCAATCGACAAAGACCAGCATCGCCGCCGTCAGCGCGCTGCCCCGGATCAGGGGGATATGGATGCGGCGCAGCGTCCCGAGGGGGCCGTGGCCGAGGCTGCGCGAAGCGCCGTCCATGCTCGGCGTGATCTTGGCCAGACTGGCCTCGATGCTGCCGAACGACAGTGCCAGAAAGCGGACCAGATAGCCGAAGGTCACGGCGGCAATGGTGCCGCTGAACAAAAGCCCGGTCGAAATTCCGAAGGTTCCGCGCATGAAGGCGTCGATGCCGTTGTCCAGGGCGCCTAAGCTGACCAGCACGCCGACGGCCAGGACGGAGCCGGGAACGGCATAGCCAAGACTGGCGAACCGGGCCATGAACTTGACGATGCCCTGGTTCCTGAGGCGCACGCCGTAGGCCATGAAAATGCCGATGGCGAGGGCGAGGACCGCCGTCAGGCCCGACAGCAGAACGCTGTTTCCGGCGTAGCGGAAGACCAGCGCGTTGGTCGCCGCCTCGAAATGCATAACCGCATAGCCGCCAAGCACCATTGCCGGCAGGGCGAAGCCGAACACCACCGGCAGCGCGCAGCCGATGGTCGCGAGAAGCCGGGCTCGGCCTTGCAGCTCGTACCCGGGCAGGGCCTTGAATTTGGAGGTGGTGTGGTGGAAGCGTTGTTTGCGCCGGGCGTAACGCTCCGTCAGCACCAGGAAGACCACGAAGAACAACAAAAGTGCCGCCAGTTGCGCCGCGCCGGCGACGTTGTTCATGTTCAGCCAGACGTCATAGATGCCGAGCGTGAAGGTGCTGACGGCGAAGAAATCCACGGTCCCGAAATCGTTCAGCGTCTCCATCAGCACCAGGGACAGGCCGATGACGATGGCCGGGCGCGCCAGCGGCAGGGCGACGGAGAAAAAGCTCCGCCACGGGCCGCGGCCCAACACCCGGCTGGCTTCCAGCACGCACACCGATTGTTCCAGGAAAGCGGCGCGCGACAGCAGATAAACATAAGGGTACAGAACCAGGGTCATCATCGAGACGGCGCCGCCAAGCGAACGAATTTCCGGGAACCAGTATTGCCGTTTCAACGTCCACCCGAAGACGTCGCGCAACAGGGCCTGGACCGGACCGGCGTATTCCAGAATGTCGGTATAAACGTAGGCGATCACATAGGCCGGCATGGCCATGGGCAGAAGCAGCGCCCACTCGAAAACCCGCCGCCCCGGAAACCGGCAGGTGCTGACCAGCCATGCCGTGCCGACGCCGATGATCAGGGTGCCGGCGCCGACGCCGATCATCAGCAGCAACGTGGTCGAGATGTATAACGGCAATACCGTCGCGGCCAGATGCGCCCATATATTGTCGCCGGGCGTCAGGGCGATGGTGAGGACGGCTAGAATGGGCGCGGCCACCACCACCGCGACCAGAACGGTGCCGATGCTCCAGACATTCAGCCACGCCCACAACGCCTTCCTGGGCAATAGCGGTATGCCGGCTGTTGGTGCTTGCGTCGTCACGATCAATTCAACCCTTTGTCCCGGGATGCCGGGTGCGTGGAAAACACTGCACGTTAGTTATTGAACCGGACCTTGTCCATGATCCGGCTCGCCTTGGCCCGGTACCCGGCGATTTCGGCCAGGTTCGTTTCGTCGGCCCTGAACGATCCCCATGCGGCGACGATGGGGTGCAGGGGCACGCCGGCCTTGACCGGATATTCGAAATTACCCTCGGCATAGATTTTCTGGGCGGCGTCGCCGCTGAGGAATTCGATCAGCTTGAGGGCGCCGGCCTTGTTGCCGGCACTTATTGTCACGCCGGCGCCGCTGATGTTGACGTGCGTGCCGCGGCCTTTCTGGTTGGGGAAAACCAGATTGACGGCGGCGGCCCATTTTTTCTGCACCGGGCTTTTCCCGTTGGTCTGCATCTTGCCCATGTAATAGGTGTTGCCGAGCGCGACGTCGCATTCGCCCTGGTAGACGGCCTTGATCTGGGCGCGGTCATTGCCTTGCGGCCGGCGCGCCAGGTTGGCCTTGACGCCGCGGATCCAGGCCTCGGCGGCGGCCTCGCCCCTGGCCGCAATCATCCACGCCAGCAACGACACGTTGTAGACGTGCTTGCCCGACAGGGTGCAGATGCGGCCTTTCATGTGCGGCTTGGCGAGGTCTTCGTAGGTCGTGATCTCGCCCGGCCTGACCCGGTCCTTGTGGGCGAAAATGACCCGCGCCCGGGTGGTCAATCCATACCACAGGCCCTGCGGGTGCCGGAGCCGGGCCGGAATATTGCGTTCCAGAATTTCCGATTTCGTCGCTTGCAGAAGCCCGGCCTTGACCAGGTTGTGAAGGTTGCCGATATCCGACGTCAGCACCAGATCGGCCGGGCTGTTGATGCCCTCGGCCTTGAGCCGTTCCTGCATGCCTTTCTTCAGATACACCATGTTGACCGTGATCCCGGTTTTTTCGGTGAAGGCGTCGAGCAGCGGTTTCATCAGAAACGGTTGGCGCGCCGAATACAGGCTGACCTCGGCGGCCGACGCATTGTCCGATGCAATGGCCGCGAAAAGGATCAGCAGCGCGGCAAAAAAGGGTCTGCGCTTCATTTTTTTAGTCTCCGTAGATTTTTTTTGATGGGCTTTAAAGGATTACCGCGATATTGCGACGCATTCGCAGAATCAATTTATCTATACCCACAATTAAGTCAAGGGAATTTTTGCGGGCTTTTTTGGCCATCCCAGGCGAAGGCGCGCACCCGCCAAGGCCTGCCTGGTGGATGGAAGCCGACATAGGGAGCCCGGCAGCGCCCGCCGGCGATGCGAAAGCATGGTCAAGGGGGGTGGAGGTGTTCGACGCCCCGAGGGGCCGGACCCCGCGGGCCTCAGGAGGGGGCGGGGTTTTCG
>JAESSX010000097.1 GCA_016763915.1 Rhodospirillales bacterium | reverse complement strand
CCGCAAAGCCAGTTTCAGGTAGGATTCGGTATCGGTTGCGATCAAATTGTTCAGCCCCATTTGTTTGTATAGGGCCGCGGTCACGCGCCCTCTCATAAATTCTTGTGGCCAAGTTGCGATTGGCACACCCATGGCTAACGCTTCAAAAGAAGAATTGCCGCCTGAGAAAGTGGGAATATCGAGGAGCGCGTCAGCCAGAGTGAGAAATCCGAAGAATTTCTCAAGGGGCATCTGCGGAACAAAGATGACGTGATCGACGACATCGGGAAAGGCATGGTTGAAACGTTCATAAATGAGTCTCTTCCAATTTCCCCCATTTCCATCGTCAATCAGCACCAATCGACCTTCGGGATCCCGCCGTAGCAAATCACCAAGAACAGTGTCGAATTGTGGGTGGAATTTGAAAAGCGCCTGGGGACAGACATAAAGTCTGACACCCGGCGGCAACCCATAGTCTTCACGGACAAATTTCTTTTTTGGAGGCTCGGGGCGAAAATAATATGTTGGCACATTTCGCAATGTAATCAGTTGTTCGGAATAATGTTCCGATGCGCCGGAAACCTCCAGCAGTTCGGATGAAAGAAAATAGTCGATGTTGGGAATGCCGGTGGTAACCGGATGTCCCCACGTGACGACTTGAATGGGAGCAAGGCGAGCGAATGCAAGGAAGTAGTTATAAGGCGACATGCCGATATCGGGATAGAAAAGAATATCCAGCTCTTCATCTTCAATCGTATGTTGGTCCGTTTCTAGCCTGCAACATAAGGAAACGACTTTATCCGCGGTCCGGTCAATAATTTCCGATATGTGATCTTTCTTCCCGGGGGGACGGAAGATGATCACTTTAAATTTATCTCTAGAAAGATGCTGAATAATCCCGCGAGTAAGTTTTCCAATGGAGTGATCGAACAAGAACGACGAGAGTATCCCAATTCTAAAAATGTTTTTTTCTTTCCCTCCTTCTCTTTCTTCCCGTTGTTCAGGTCGGCAATGTTTTGCCTCGTAAGTCAAGCTTGGGCATGCCGCGATGAAAAGTCTCGCTATACCTTCCTGGATTTTTCGGTCGTTTTGATTGTGATAAGCCAGATAAAAGTTGGTCAAACCAACTTCAACAGCTGGATTCTCCAAGGTTAGATTTTTATTTAGTAAGGCCTGAATGGCCTTGTCGAGGGTTTCCCTGAGGGCCAGTATTTCCTCTTGCGAAAATGGAATAACGGGTAAAAGCAGTGCTTTTCGAATAAGCAGGCCGGCATTCTCTGGGTTATATGAGAGTGCCAAATCAATTTGCCCAGCCGCTCCGACAACGTTTCCCTGATCTCTGAAAGCAAGCTCAAGATTGATATGCGCTTCGGCATAATCGGGTTTGATGGCAAGGGCCTTGTGATAGTTGGCTATGGCCTCATCCAGTTTTCCCAGCTTATGTAACGCATTGCCAAGGTTGTTATGCGCCTCGGCGGAATCGGGGTTGATGGCAAGGGCCTTTTGATAGCTCGCCACGGCCTCATCCAACCTCCCCAATTCCTTTAGTGCATTGCCAAAGTTGTTATGCCCCTCGGCATAATCGGGCTGGATGGCGAGGGCCTTTTGGTAGCTGGCTAGGGCGTCATCCAGCTTCCCTAATTCTTTGAGTGCATTGCCAAGGTTGATATGCGTTTCGGCATCATCGGGTTGGATGGCAAGGGCCTCGTTGTAACTTGCCACGGCCTCATCCTGTCGCCCTAACCCCGTAAATGCATTGCCAAGGTTGTTATGCCCTTTGGCGTAATCGGGCTTAATGGCTAGGGCCTTGCGATAACTGTCGACGGCTTTATCCATTTTTCCCAAGCCCTCAAACGCAGTGCCGAGGTTATTATGCGCCTCCAAGTAATCGGGTTTGATAGCGAGTGCTTTTGTGATGAGATCAACGGCGGCGTTGTGTCTTCCCTCTTGATGGGCAATTACACCAAGCAGATGTAGGGCGACAGGCTGGTCAGGGTTGTCTTGCAATATCTATTGGTAGATGTTCTCAGCCTCAGGTAATCGACCAGCATTGTGATGTTGCACAGCGAGATCTATGGCTTGCTGAGTGGTTAGCGGCTGTTGTCCGGGGGAACGGTTTGTGTCTGGCCAAAGTTTTGCCTTCCTGGCCGCCTTTTCGGCCAATCTCTTTTGACGACGTTTTTCTGCTCGGTTCATTTTGACGAATTTTCCCCGACAAGCTCCGACTCGAAACAATCCTAAAAAAGTGCCTCAGTAATTATAAAAGGGTGTCTTTTGCAACCATCCGATAGCTGAAATCTCATGTTGACCCTGGCTTATGGAATGTCCGCTTATGGCTATTAGCAGACATTCAGTCACACCCTGAATTATGTCAGCTCAACCCCCGAAAGCAGACATTTACCAGGGTTGACGATTATGTCTGCTACTGACCCTGAACGGACATTTATTGGATTTGCCGTTCCTTACTCCAGCAATTCGAACATCATCAGCAAGGTTCGTTGTTCGGCGTTGAAATTATCGTCCGAGACGAGATAGACCAGCACCTCGCCCCGGGGGCCCCGCCGTGCCTCGATGCCTTCGAAATTGTCCATGGTCAGGGGCGGGCGCAGTTCGGCGATGGTCTCGCCGTAGAGCAGGGCACCGGCCTTGATGGCGGCGGCGGGGATGCGTTTCAGGCGGATGGCGTTTTGGCCGCGCAGCGTGAACAGACGTTCGAGCACCAAAACGTCGCCGCCCGGGTGGGTCGCCGCGCCGGTGACCCGGAAGCCGTCCGCCGCCCGGTAGGTCAGGACCGACCAGCCGCTGCTGTCGCTGATCCAGCCGAGGACGGCGTCGCGCTCCCTGTTGCCCTCGCTCAACGCCAGCAGGCTGCCGTCGGCAAGCAGGGCCAGGGCCTCGACGCCTTTATTGAACGGCAGATTCGACATTTCCGCCGGCTCCGGCAGCGGTTCCGGAACCGTAATCCCCGGCCGATAGCGCCACAGCCGGTGACGCCGCTCGAAGGCGACGATGATTTCGCCTTCGACGCCCGGGGTCATGGATTCCGCGTCGCCGTCGGACTTCGACGACAAAGGACGGCCGTCGAGCCCGGCCAGGGAGCCCAAATCGGCATCGCGGAGCCCGGCCAGGTTTCCCGCCCGATCATAGACCAGGCGTGCCGAAAACCGGTGTCCAGCATCGGAAAGCGCCACCAGCCGCTGGCCGTCGGCGCTGATGCCGAGCGCCGAAAGACCGCCAAAACGGCCATCGTCGGCGCGGAGGTGAAGCCCGCCGCGGTAGCGCAACCGCCCGACCGTGTCCCGGTCCGGCTCCTCGGCGCTGAGCGGGACCGGTGCCGCGTCGAGGGTAATGGACTCGGCAGCGGCGACCCCCGGCGCCAACCAGGCGCCCCCGCCGACACCGGCCACGAGGCTAAGACCCGCCAACAGCCGAAACAGAAAACGTCCACCCATCATCCGTCTTTTATAGCATCCGGGCGGTTTCAGCGGTAGCCCGGGTCAGCCGGCCTCACGAGCAGTCATTACCGGAAAGGCCGATCCGGCCTTCGCTCCACAAAGGTTCCAGCCGGATCAGGCTTTTTCTCAAATCCCATTCGGACGAACAGGGGAACTGGACCGGTCTATGGGGGCGGGTCAGCAGTTCCGGGGAAACGCCTGAACGCGGTCGCGGCAATGCCGTAAAAACCGACCGCCGCCAGGATCACCACCGTAAACCCGAACTGAATCGCGACAACGGTGGCAAGCGCCGCGCCCAGCATCGAGGCACAGCCGTTGATCGCCCATGCCCAGGGGATGAAACCGGGCTGGGCCTCACTGAGGCGCCCGAGGCCCAGGGGAAAGGGCATGCCCATGGCGAACGCCAGCGGCGCAATCAGCACGAGCGAAACCGCCATCTTGCCGGCAAGCGGCAACAAGATCAGTTCCTCGAACAGAGGTGCCAGCAACAACAGATACGCCACCGCGAAGAATCCGATCGCGACGACCGGCGCGAGGGTCGGGTTTGCGTGGTCCAGGAGACGGCCCGAGACTCGGCTTCCCAGGCCGGCGAAGAGCAAAAATCCGCAAAGCACCACAGCGGCCGCATAGACCGGACTGGCGAGAAACAGAATGAATTTCTGGATGAAGGCGATCTCGATGAAAAGAAACGCCAGTCCGAGGCTCAGGAAATAGACCAGCACAGGTATTTTCCGGACGCCGCCCCCGCCGCCGTGGCGCGCCCGAACCGCCAGGAGGGGCAATGGGATCAACACCAGGGTAACAAGAACAGCTTGCGCCAGGGTCAGGGCGAGAACAGGGTAGCCCCATTCCATCAGCCCGAAGCCGCCGCGGCCACGGAGCGCGTAGAGCTCGCCCAGGAGCCGCCACCGGAAGAAGTCGAAAAAGTAGGGGCGGTCATCGGTGGCCGGCCGTATGTCGTATTTGTAGCGGCGGATGAAATCATCGCCGGCGGGCCCCAAAACGGCCGTTGCCGCATCGTGGAAATAAGCCCGCTCGAGCAGGTTGTAGCGATTGGCCTCGCCCGGCGTGATGCCGGGGATGTAAGCCAGGTCGAAGGAACGCGCGTCGCTGAATCTTTTCACGGCGGCAATCTCGGAGTCCGAAAAGGCGCCGTTCTTGATCAGGAGCGTGGTTGTCTTCCAGCCCCGGATCAGCACCAGGTGCCGGCCCGGATCGGCAAACCCGGAACGGCGAAGCGCCTGGGCTGCGGTGGCGAGCAGCTTAATGCTGTCTCGGGGCGGCAGCTTAAGCCAGCGGGTAATCGCCACAAGCCCGCCGGGTGCCGACCGGGTGAGGAAACCCTCAATGGCCTCGACCGTGTAAAGGTAGCTCTCGTTCAATGCCGGAAGCCCGGCGCTGGCCGCCCCGAAGGCGTCCACGAGAGCCAACTGAACGAGGTCGTAGAGATCCTCGCCGGCAGCGACGAAACCCCGTATTTCGGCGACGTGGGCCTGAACCCCGGGACGCCCGTAAAGCCGGCCCGAGAACGACGCGTAGTCGTCCTCGAGCAACGCCACCATCTGATGATTGGCCTCCACGGCGTCGATCCGTGACGCCCGGTGATAGAGGGCTTGCTGCACGTCGCTGCCGGCGCCGGCGCCAAGCACCAGGACGCTGGGCTTTTCCAACAGGTGATAGGGCAAGGCCGAGGTCAGGTAATCGAGATACCCCGGGGAGGGGTCTCTCCCGTCGTGGCGGTTGATGACGCCGAACGAGCCTCCGTCGGTGAAGACACCCAGTTGCTCCGGCGGCTCGAAGGGGCTTCGAAGGCTGAGCCCCGGCGCGTGGCGAAAGGGGACACGGGGACTTTCCACCACTGTTAACAGGCCCAGCGGGCCGGAAAGCTCCTGGACAACCCCCGCCCCGGACACCCGGAGCGCCTTGCTCAGCCCCTTATAGGGAGAAAGCCTGAGTTCCACCCAGGGCCCGGAAAGGACCAGCAGAAACGCCAGCGCGGCGGACAACATATGCCGCTGCTTACGTGCTTGCCTTCACACCTGCAGGTGCCGTTATTG
>JAESSX010000096.1 GCA_016763915.1 Rhodospirillales bacterium | reverse complement strand
AGAAAAGATGGTTGCCGGTCTCGGCGCCATCTTCGGGGCGTGTTTCGGGCGCCGTCATCGGGTATTCTCCGGGCCAAACAATCCGGCCCAATCCATGCTTCTAAAAATATGGGTTATAAAGGCCGAGACAAGCGACAAAGCGAGAAACCTCCCATGGGAAACATCGTTCCTGTTTTTACCGGCCTTCTGGTCGCAATCATCCTCACCGGCATGGATCCAAATGCGGCGGCAGGAAAAGAAGTCGATCACGCCAGCCAGTACCGCACCTGTATGGCGCAGGCCGGCAACGCGCCGAAGGATGCCTTCGAGGCGGCGCTGAGATGGCGCGACCTGGGCGGCGGGGAAGCCGCCGAACACTGCATCGCGGCGGCGTTGATGGGTCTCGGGCAATACCGGGAAGCGGCGGGACGGCTGGAAAAGCTGGCGAAACGTTCGAAACGCAAGGCCGACGTGAAGGCCGGGCTTCTCGCCCATGCGGCGCAGGCCTGGATTCTGGCCGGTCAATCGTTCCGCGCCGAAGCCCTGCTGACGGCGGCGTTGAAGCTGGCGCCCGACGACAGCGCCCTGATGATCGACCGCGCCCAGGCGCGCGCCGGAATCAGGGACTACGCCGGCGCCGTCGAGGACCTGAACCGGGTCATCGGGCTGGAAGACCGCCCGGCCGACGCCTTCGTCTTTCGCGCCTCGGCGTACCGGCTGCTCGACAAGCTGGAATTGGCACTGGCCGATGTCGAACGGGCGCTGGCTCTGCAACCGGGGCACCCGGACGGGTTGCTGGAACGGGGCAGCCTGCGCAGGCTGCGCCAGGACGACGACGGCGCCAGGCTGGACTGGCTGGCCGTGATCCAGGCCGACCCCAACGGCCCGGCCGCCGATGCGGCCCGGCGAAATCTTGAAAACATGGATGTCAAAACCAACCGGTAACGGCCATTGCGCAATGACGCCCGACCGGAACGGCGGGATGGATTGGGAGCGAACGGACATGGCTAAAAATCCAGGTTGGCGTAATGTTTTTGCGGCGGCGCGCCGGGGATGTTGTCTTGCAGAAGGACGCGGAAGCTGGGCCGGGACTTGACCCGGGCGTACCAGTCCTTGGCTTCCTCGTGGTCCTCCCACGGCACGTCCCCCAGATAATCGACGCTTGAGAGATGCGCCGCGGCGGCAATATCGGCGAGCGAAAAATTATCGCCCGCCAGCCACCGGCGGCGTTCGGTCAGATAGCCGATATATTCCAGATGATGGTGGATATTGGTGTGCCCGGCGCGCACGGCCGCTCCGTCGGGCGCGCCCTGGCCGAGATAGCGTTTTGTCATTTTCTCGCCGACCAGATTTTCCGTCACCTCGCGGTCGAATTTGTCGTCAAACCAGTGGACCAGCCGGCGCACTTCGGCCCGGGCCAGGGCCTGGCGGCCGATCAGGGGAGGGTCGGGATGAACCTCGTCGAGATATTCCGAGATGGCGTCGCCGCCGGAAATCGCCATGCCGTCGGATTCCACCAGCACCGGAATATCGCCCGCCGGATTAAGCGCCAGAAATTCGGCGCGCCGTTCCCAGATATTCTCAGGCCGCAACTCGAAGTCCAGTTGTTTTTCCCGCAACACGACCCGAACCTTGCGGCACGGCGGCGACATCCAAAGGTGATAGAGAACACGCATACTGGGAATCTAGCGTCCTTCAACCAATGGTGAAACACCGAACCCCCGGCGGAAGGGAAATATAACACCGCCCTCGCTAAAACGTGAACGAGGATTGAGTGGCACGAAACGCTGATAATAGCTAAGTAATTTACTTAACAACTAATTCCCCCCAACAAACAAAGGCCCGCCATGCTGATCAAAGCCAAAAAAGCTTCCGATGTTGCATCGTCCGAGATCACCCCGAAATCGGTTTTTCTGGACCGCCGGCGTTTCCTGACCACGGCCGCCCTCGCCGGTGCCGGTGCCGCCTTCGGCGCCATCGCACCTCCCGCCCTGGCCGCCCCCGGGCGCGGCGCCAAGCTGGCAGGGGTCAAAAAAACCAAATGGACCCAAAAGGCGCTGGGCGAGGATCTGACCGAATACGGCCCGATCACCAAATACAATAATTTTTACGAATTCGGCTCCGGCTAGACCGACCCGGCGAAAAACTCCACCAAGTTCAAGCCCCGGCCCTGGAGCCTGGCCGTCGATGGTGCCGTGGAAAAACCGGGCGTGTATGATCTGGAGGATTTCCTCAAACCGCACCAGTTGGAAGAACGCATCTACCGGCTCCGTTGCGTCGAGGCCTGGTCCATGGTGATACCCTGGGTCGGCATTCCCCTGGCCGACGTCATCAAGCGGCTCGGCCCCACGGGCAACGCCAAATACGTCGCCTTTGAAACCCTGAACGACCCGGACCGCATGCCGGGCCAGCGCCGCAGCGTCCTGCAATGGCCGTACCGGGAAGGCCTGCGCATGGACGAAGCCATGAACCCGTTGACGCTGTTGGTGGTCGGGCTGTACGGCGAGGTGCTGCCCAACCAGAACGGCGCGCCGATCCGGCTGATCGTTCCGTGGAAATACGGCTTCAAGTCGATCAAGTCGATCGTCAAAATGACCTTCCAGGCGGACCAGCCGCCGACATCGTGGAACATGTCCTCGTCCCGGGAATACGGGTTTTATTCCAACGTCAACCCGACGGTGAACCACCCCCGGTGGAGCCAGGCCAAGGAACGCCGCATCGGCGATTTTCTGAAACGCCCGACCAAGATGTTCAACGGCTATGAAGAAGAGGTCGGCCAAATGTACGCGGGCATGGACTTGCGTAAACTTTACTGACCCGAAGCCGGACCAATCCTCTATAAGCCTCCGATGACCCGGGATTCCGCCATTAAAAAAATCGTCAAGCCTGTCGTCTTTGCCGCGTGCCTGATCCCGTTCGCCTGGATCGCCTGGACCGCCTTTGCCAGCGGTTTCGGGCCGACCGGGCCGCTCGGCGCCAACCCCATCGAATACATCAACCGCTATCTCGGCGACTGGGCGATCCGCTTCCTGCTGGCGGCGCTGGCGATCACGCCCACCCAAAGGATCACGGGGTGGAACACCGTCATGCGGTTTCGGCGCATGATCGGGCTGTATGCGTTCTTTTACGTCTGCCTGCACCTGTCCAGCTATATCGGGCTCGACCAGTTCTTCGACTGGAACGAAATCTGGCGCGACATCACCAAACGCAACTTCATCACCGTCGGCATGGTGACCTTCACCCTGCTGACCGCGCTGGCGGCGACGTCGACCCGGGGCATGGTCAAACGGCTCGGTGGAAAACGCTGGACCCGGCTCCACAAGCTGGTTTATCCCGCCGCCATCCTTGCCTGCTTCCACTTTTACATGATGCGCAAGGGGGTGCAGCTGGAACCCATTATCTACGCCGCAATCTGCGCCGTTTTGCTGGGATTCCGGGTGGCCGCGGCGTGGCGGAAAAAAACCCGGGCCAAAGGGACGCAGCCGGCTCAATGAGCCTCGTCCCAGTTGTCGCCGACGCCGGTATCGACGATCAGCGGCACGTCCAGATGCGCCGCCCCGCTCATTACGCTGCGCACCACATCGATGGTGGCGTCGCATTCCCTGACCGGAACCTCGAAAATCAACTCATCGTGCACCTGTAGCAGCATGCGCGCCTGCAGCCCGGCGTCGCCCAGGGCGCCCGGCAGGCGGATCATGGCGCGTTTGATGATGTCCGCGGCCCCGCCCTGGATCGGCGCGTTGATGGCGGCCCGCTCGCCCAGGCCCCGCACGTTGGGGCTTTTATCGTTGATCGACTTGATGTGGCACTTGCGCCCGAACAGCGTGGTGACGAAGCCCTGCCTGCGGGCCTCTTCCTTGGTCCGTTCCATGTAATCGCGGATGCCCGGGTATTTCTCGAAATAGGCGTCGATGTAATCCTTGGCTTCGCCATTGCCGATTCCCAATTGGCGCGCCAGCCCGAACGCCGATATGCCGTAGATGATGCCGAAATTGATCGCCTTGGCCTGGCGCCGGACCATCGGATCCATGCCGTCGACCGGCACGCCGAAGACCTGGCTTGCCGTCAGGGCGTGGATGTCCTGGCCGGCGTGGAAGGCGTCTTTCAGCGCGTCAATGCCGGCGACGTGGGCCAGCAGGCGCAATTCGATCTGCGAATAATCGGCGCTGAGCAACACCATGCCCTCGTCCGCGATGAAGGCCTTGCGGATTTTGCGGCCTTCCTCGGTGCGTACCGGGATGTTTTGCAAATTGGGGTTGGACGACGCCAGCCGCCCGGTCGACACGGCGCCTTGAGAATAGGACGTGTGCACGCGGCCCGTTTGCGGGTTGATCTGTTCCATCAGGGCGTCCGAATAGGTGCTTTTCAGTTTCGCCAGTCTGCGCCAGTCGAGCACCCGCGCCGGCAGATCGTTGCCCTGATCGGCGAGGCCTTCCAGCACCTCGACGCCGGTGGCGTAGGCCCCGGACTTGCCTTTCTTAGCCCCGGGCAGACCCATTTCGTCGAACAGAATTTCGCCCAGTTGCTTGGGCGAGCCGACATTGAATTCGCGTCCCGCCAGCTTGTGGATGTCGATTTCCAACACCGCCAGACGGGCGCCGAAATCGTCCGACAGGCGTTTCAGTTCCTGGCCGTCGACCTTGATGCCGGTTCGTTCCATGTCGTGCAGGACGGCAATCAGCGGCCGTTCCAGGGTTTCGTAGACGGTGACCATTTGGTCGCGGACCAGTTGCGGTTTCAGGACCCGGTGCAAACGGCCGGTGATGTCGGCGTCCTCGGCGGCGTAATCGAGGGCCTTGTCCAGAGGCACATAATCGAACGTCACCTTGGCCTTGCCGGTGCCGGTGACGTCGGCGTACTTGATCGTCTGGTGATCCAGATGTTTGGCCGCCAGGTTGTCCATGCCATGTCCGTGCAGGCCCCCGGCCAGCACGTAACTGATCAGCATGGTGTCGTCTACGGGGGCCACCGAGAGGCCGTGGCGCGACAGCACGGCCATGTCGTATTTGATGTTCTGGCCGATCTTCAGGACCGAAGGGTCCGCCAGCAGGGGTTTCAGCAGTGCGACGGCCTGGTCCAGGGGAATCTGCTCGGGCGCGTCGCCGCCGCCGTCGCCGCCGCCGCCCAGGTCGAAGGTTCCCTGCGCCGCCGGCTGTTTGTGGCCAAGGGGGATGTAACACGCAGCGCCCGGCGTCACCGACAGCGACACGCCGACCAGTTCGGCGCGCGACGCGTCCAGCGACGTGGTTTCGGTATCGACGGCAACGGCCCCGGCCGCGACGGCCTCGGCGATCCAGGCCTTGAGCGCGTCCACCGTCTGCACCAGTTCGTATTCAGCACCGACTTCGCCCGCGGCGGGACCGGACCCCGCCCCGTCATCGGCCGCCGGCCCGTCCGGCGCGGCGATCCCGTAGCGCGCCCCGACCGATTTGATCATCGACTTGAAGCCCTGCTCGGAAAGGAACGCCATCAGGGTTTCGCCCTCAGTTTCGCGCACGGCGAATTCCGCCAACGTGTGCTCGACCGGCACATCATCCTTTAGGGTTACCAATTGGCGCGAGATGCGGGCCTTGTCGGCTTCATTAATCAGGCTCTCGCGGCGCTTGGGCTGTTTGACTTCATTGGCGCGTTCCAACACCGCGTCGAGGTCGCCGAATTCGTTGATCAACAGCGCCGCCGTTTTGATGCCGATGCCGCGCACACCGGGCACGTTATCCGACGAATCCCCGGCCAGCGCCTGCACATCAATCACACGGTCCGGGCCGACACCGAATTTCTCGAACACCTCGTCGACGCCGATGGTTCTGTTTTTCATGGCGTCATACATCGTCACGCCGGGCCCGACCAACTGCATCATATCCTTATCCGACGACACGATGGTGACCACGGCGCCCTGTTCCCGGGCCTGGCGGGTATAGGTGGCGATCAGGTCGTCGGCCTCGAAGCCGTCCATATCGACGGCGGCGACGTTCAGCGCCCGGGTCGCTTCGCGCACCAGTTCGAACTGCGGGATCAGGTCTTCCGGCGGGGCGTCGCGGTTGGCCTTGTATTCGGGGTAGATGTCGTTGCGGAAGGTCTTGCGCGCGCGGTCGAAGACGACGGCAATATGATCGGCGTCGGTGTCCTCGACCATCTTCATCAGCATGCGGGTGAAGCCGAACACCGCATTGACCGGGGTGCCGTCGGCGCGGGTCATGTCCGCCTTGATGCCGTAGTAGGCGCGGAAGATGAAGCCCGACCCGTCGATCAGGTATACGTGACTGGGGTTTGCGTCTGTGCCGCTGCTCACTGGGGTCTCGCCTCCCGCTGCCGGTTATTGTTTCTCGCCTGGTGGGTCCATTTTACCGACCTTGGAGGGGGCCCACAACGCACAGACCTGTGGACAACCGGCAACGCCGCGGGGCGGCACAAAGCCGTCCCGATGTCGTCGCAAGGTCGTCCATCCTTCGTCCGAAAGTCGTCCGCCTGTCGTCCGCCAGTCGTCTTACTATCGTCATTTTTTACCGCCTAAATTCCATTAAGGCATTGATTACAAACATAACGGCCCCGCCTCAGACACGAAAATATCGTCATTTATCGTCATTTATCGTCATTTCCCCCGGAGCCGGGGCCTGGAAACCTTATGGATACCTATTTTGTTCCTATTTGTAAAGACTTTTTTCCTTTAATTAACTTAAAATACCTAATTTGTCGCGCCGAAAATGGCGCCGCAACATCGAAGCAACGACAATCCACCGGACAGGGCGCATGGGCAGAGGAAAGATTACCGAGCGCGTCGATGCCATCACCGGAATCTCGGAGCAACGCCGCGTACCGGCGCCGCCGTGCCCGAAAAGCGTCAAGATTGAATTGACGGCGCGCGGCAATTTCAAATGTTCGTTTTGCGCCACCGCCGAAAAGCTGCGCGTCAAGGGCGACATGGACTGGGATTTCCATCTGAAGCTGCTGAAAGAGCTGCGCCGGGCCGGGGTCGAGGAAATCGGCGTCTTTTATCTGGGCGAAAGCTTTATCCTCGACTGGCTGCCCGACGCCATCCGCGCCGCCAGGGACGAAGGGTTCCCGTATGTCTTCATCACCACCAACGGGTCGCTGGCCGACCCCGGCAAAGTCCGGGCCTGCATGGGGGACCTGAAAACCCAGCCGTTCATGGAAGCCTGGCAGGCGCAGAAATTCCAGGACCTGCGCGCCGCCCATT
>JAESSX010000095.1 GCA_016763915.1 Rhodospirillales bacterium | reverse complement strand
TCTAGCCGCGACGCTGGAAGCGCGCCCAGTTGGCGGCATCGATTCGGACCTTCAGATGGATGGACTTTTCATCGTCGAGGCGTTCCAAGACATCGCCGTGTTCGTACAGCCAGGCCAGCGAGGCGCCGTCTGAGTGGGGCAGCGAGACGTCTACGACATGGAAACGTTCCGTGATGCGCGCGTCGATGGCGGCGACCAGTTCTTCACACCCCTCCCCCGTTGCCGCCGACAACAGGACGGAGGGGATGTTGCTGCGGGCCGCCTGGTTGGACAGGGCTTCCCTGTCCGCTGCCGGCAGCAAGTCGATTTTGTTGAGGACTTCTATCAGCGTGCCTTCGACCGCATCGCCCAGCCCCAAGTCCTTCAGCACCGCCAGCACATCCGTTTTCTGGGCCTCAGTGTTGACATGGGCGGCATCGCGGACATGAACGATGATTTCGGCCTCGACGACCTCTTCCAGCGTCGCCTGAAAGGCTCGGATCAGTTCGTGGGGCAATTGCGAAATAAAGCCCACCGTATCGGACAGGATCGCCGTTTGCCCCGAAGGGGTATCAAGCCCCCGCATGGTCGGGTCCAGGGTCGCGAAAAGCTGGTCCTGGACCTTGACCTTCGCCTTGGTCAGACGATTGAACAGGGTGGATTTCCCGGCGTTGGTATAGCCGACCAGGGCGACCACCGGATATGGCACCTTTTGTCTGGCCTGGCGGTGCAAAAGGCGGGTTCGCTTGACGTCTTTCAAATCCCGTTTCAGGCGGCTGATCCGGCGTCCGATCAGGCGGCGGTCGGTTTCGATCTGGGTTTCGCCCGGGCCGCCCATGAACCCGGCGCCGCCGCGTTGGCGCTCCAGATGGGTCCAGCTTCGCACCAGGCGGCTGCGCTGATAATCCAGCGCCGCAAGTTCGACCTGCAGGCGGCCCTCGCGGGTGCGGGCGCGTTCGCCGAAAATTTCCAGAATAAGCCCGGTTCGGTCGATGACCTTGCATTGCCAGGCCCGTTCCAGGTTGCGTTGCTGCACCGGTGTCAGCGTGGCGTCGACGATGACGACATCGACGGCGCGGCCGGTGGGCATTTCTCCGTTGGAAGGGTCCTCGCCCCGAATGAGGGAGCCCAACCTCTCGACGACGCCGGTTCCGAACAGGGTCCCCGGGCGGGGTTTCTTCAGGGCGACGGTTTCGGCATGAACCACGTTCAGGTTGATGGCCCGCGCCAGACCAACGGCTTCGCCGAGTAGTTGTAGATCGCGCTCTGCCTGGGACGGCGAGGACCTGGTTTTCAGGCACGGACGTACTACCACGCACGCATCACCGCCTCCGGCGGCGTTAGCGTCCGGTGCATGGGGGCCGGGTTTGTTCGTTCCCGTCAAAAGGGCCGTCCGGGTCAGGCCTCGGCCTCTTCGCCCGCACTATCGTCTTTTTCCGGTTCGAACAGCTGGACCGGCACCGACGGCATGACCGTCGAGATGGCATGCTTGTAGACCAGCTGGGTATGTCCGTCGCGACGCAACAGAACAGAAAAATTATCGAACCAAGTCACGATTCCCTGAAGTTTTACCCCGTTGACCAGAAAAATGGTCACCGGTGTTTTTTGTTTCCGAATGTAATTCAGAAACACGTCTTGCACGTTTTGCGATTTTTCGGACGACATATTTGTCACCCCCTTTATATTTTTAAACCCGCTCGATCAGGGGATGGACCGCAGGTTACTTCCTGTTTTCAAATACTTATGATTATTCGACATCTTCCCCTTGCCCTTCCGGCGCCTGTCGCCGAAAAGTCCCTAGGCGTGAAAATAATCTTACAGATTAATGATAAACTTGCAAAGCGCATCGCACCCGGTGAAATGCCGGGCCGGCGGATGGTCCTCCATTTCACCGGGGGCGGGCGCGTCTTGGCGAATCAGGATCGGTGTTAAACCGGCGTTATGGGCGCATTCGAGATCGATGTCCGCATCACCGGCGAACCAGACCCCGGGCCCCCTTTCGATTCCGCTGGGCCTAAGCGCCAGATCAACGGGTTTCGGGTCGGGTTTATCCTGTTCCGCGTCCAGCGCCCCGACCAAAGCGCCGAAAAACCGGTCCCATCCCTAATGCCTGGCTTCGCTGCGCAGGTAATCGCCCTTCTTGTTGCTGACAACGCCGAGATGGATGCCGGCGTCGTTAAGGGTTTGCAGCATGGTTTCGGCCCCGGACAGGGGGCGCAGCCTTTCCACATGGATCGCGGCGTAGCGTTTGTAGAAAACCTCGCCGGCGGCGCGCCACTCATCACCGAACAACGCCGGAAAACTGTCGCGCATGGATTTGCGGACGCGAATCCGGGCTTGGTCCAGGGTCCAGGGCGCCATGTCATAGGCCTCGAAGGTGGCGTTGAGGGCGTCCAGTATAGTCGGCCAGGAATCGACCAGGGTATTGTCCCAGTCGAACAGGATGGCGCGGGGCCGGCCGTTGGCTTGCAGTATGTCTTTGTTCAAGGGGTCAGTTCCCAGGGTTAGTTCCAGGTATCGGTCTTGCGGGGGCCGCCCTTGCCTTCGATGAAATCGACGTACAGGTCCAGTACCCGGCTCGTCAACTCGCCGACATGGCCATTGCCGAGGGCCTGTCCGTCGATGCTGGTGACCGCCTTCACATGCGAGGTCGAGCTGGTGATGAAGGCTTCCTTGGCGGTGCGGGCCTCGTCCACGGAAAAAGGCCGTTCGATGAATTTTACGCCGGCCTCGGCGGCGGCTTCGAGGACGGACAAGCGGGTGATGCCGTTCAGGATCGCGTGGCTGGCATTGTGGGTCACCAGGTCTCCGTCCTTGGTGACAATCCAGGCATTGGTCGACGTCCCCTCCGTCACCATGGCGTCGTCGTCGACCAGCCAGGCCTCGAAGGCGCCCGCTTCCCGGGCCTGTTGCTTGCCGAGAATATTCGGCAACAGGGCGACCGATTTGATGTCGTGGCGTTTCCATCGGATGTCGGGAATCGTGATGACGCCGACCCCTTCGCACAAGGCTTCCTTGTCCAGCGGCGGCATCCGGCGGGCCGTGATCACCAGGGCGCTTTCGGCATTTTCCGGAAACGGGTGATCCCGCCGGGCGACGCCGCGGGTGATTTGCAGATAAACAAGACCATCGCGCACCCGGTTGCGCCGGGCCACTTCACGGGTGATGATGGCCAGCGCCCGGCGCGACACCGGCCAATCGATGCGCAGTTCCCCCAGCGAATGGGCGAGACGGTCCAGGTGCCCCTTTTCCCCGATCAACTGGCCACGATGGAGCGTGAAAACCTCGTACACACCGTCGGCGAATTGATAGCCCCGGTCCTCGATATGGATGGCGGCTTCCTGATGGGGCACATATTGGCCGTTAACGTATGCTATGCGTGACATGGCGTTCTAAAAATATTCCAATTGTACGGAAAAGATTTTTTCCACTTTGCGAATGACGTCTTCGGCGGCGAACATCACCACCCGGTCCTTGGCCTGAACCACCGTGGAACCGCGCGGGCAAATCATTTTGCCGTCCCGGACGATGGCGCCCAGCATCACGCCGGGCGGCAGGTTGACCTCTTTTAAGGGCTTGCCGACCAGATCGGACGTTTCCAGGGCTTCGGCCTCAATCAGTTCGCCGAAGCCTTCCCGAAGGGTGTGGACGGAGTGAATGCGTCCGCGCCGGACATATTGAAGGACCGTCGAGACCGTGATGTTGCGCGGGCTGATCACCACGTCAATGCCCAGCGAATTGATCAACGGCTCATAGGTGCCGGAGTTAATCAGGGTGATCGCCCTCTCGCAGCCGTTTTGCTTGGCCAACAGCGAGGCCAGGATATTGGTTTCGTCATCGTTGGTGACGGCGACGACGGCTTCGGTCAGGGATATGTTGGCTTCTTCCAGAATTTCGGGGTCGAGAACATCGCCGTTGAGGACCATGGTCTTTTCCAGCATCCCGGAAATTTCCTCGGCGCGTTTCTGGTCGGACTCGATAATCTTGGCTTTGACCCAATCGTGGTTTGCTTCGATTTCCTGGGCCAGGAACAGGCCGATATTTCCGCCGCCGAAAATAACAAGACGCCGGGCTTCGGCCTTTTCGTGGCCGAAAGCGGCCATGGCGCGCGTGACCTGCTCGCTGTCGACGACGAAATAGACCTCGTCGCCCGGCAGCATCTGGTCATCGGCGGTCGGCACCATGGGGGTGCCGTCGCGCATCAGGCCGACAATCACGATATTGAGCTCCGGGAACAGCTGCGTCAGCTGGCGAAGCGGCGTATTGACCAGGGGGCAGGTTTCCTCGCAGCGGACACCGATCAGCTTCACCTTGTCGTCCACCAGGGGAATCATTTCAAAGGCGCCGGGCACCTGAAGGCGCCGGATGACGGCGCGGGCGACTTCGATCTCCGGCGAAATAATCACGTCAATCGGCATATGGTCGCGGGAAAACAGGTTCGCATAGATCGGTTGCAGATAGCTCTGCTGGCGCACCCGGGCGATCTTGGTCGGCACGTCAAACAGGGAATGGGCGACCTGACAGGCGACCATGTTGACCTCGTCGGCGTAGGTGACGGCGATGATCATGTCGGCGCTGTCGATGCCCGCCCGTTCCAGTATTTCCGGGTTTGAGGCATGGCCGACGACGCCCTTGGCGTCCAGGGTGTCGCTGATGCGGCGAACCAGTGCCGGGTTCCGGTCGATGACCGTCACATCGTTGTTTTCGAGGGCCAGATGGCGGGCGATGCTGAAACCGACCTGTCCGGCGCCGCAAACGATTACTTTCATGGTATCAGAACCTTATAGCCGGATTTAGGTGCGCACGCCGAGCGACTTGAGTTTGCGGTGCAGGGCGGAACGCTCCATGCCGATGAATTCGGCGGTCTTCGATATATTACCGCCGAAACGGGTGACCTGTGCCAAAAGATATTCCCTCTCGAAAATTTCACGCGCCCCGCGAAGCGGTAACCCCATGATTTCCATATTAGTTTCCAGGTTTCCGGCGACCGGCGCGTCGGCGTTTATTTCCGGCGGCATCATATCGGCGGTGATGGGATTGCCGGGATCGCCCGTGGCCATAATCAAAAGGCGTTCGATGACGTTTCTGAGTTCGCGGACATTACCGGGCCAGGAATAGGCCTGCAATACGGCCAGCGCGTCGGCGTTGATGGTCCGCGCCGGTTGTCCGCTTGTCTGGGCGGCGTGCTTCATGAAGTATTCGGCCAGCGGCGGTATGTCATCCGGTCTCTGGTTCAGGGGGGGGACCTCTAAAGGCACCACGTTGAGGCGGTAGAAAAAATCTTCGCGAAATTTGCCGACCTTGATTTCATCGGCCAAACTGGCCGTCGAAGACGCCACCACGCGGACATCGACCTCAACCCGGGTGGTTCCGCCGACCCGCTCGAAAACCTGTTCCTGCAGGACGCGGACGATTTTTCCCTGGGTTTCCAAGGGCATGTCGGAAACTTCGTCGAGAAACAGCGTCCCGTTGTGGGCCGCCTCGAAGGTGCCGACCTTTTGCGGCTTTTCGCTTTCGCCGGTGGGGTTTTCCGATCCGAAAAGTTCGGTTTCGAAACGGTCCGGCGACATGGTCGCGCAATTGACGACCACAAACGGCCCATCGGCGCGCCGCGACCTGGCGTGCAACATGCGGGCCACGACTTCCTTGCCCGACCCGGCGGGGCCGGTGATCAGAACCCGGCTATTGGACGGAGCCATGCGGTCTATGGCCTGGCGCATGTCGATGGCCGCTTGCGAAACCCCGATCAGTTCATTGGCGGTGCCGGCGCGAAGC
Organism: Rhodospirillales bacterium; assembly: GCA_016763915.1. The sequence continues at coordinate 2,629 of JAESSX010000095.1, read as the reverse complement.
CGCAATTCCTCGTTCTCGCGGCGCAGGCTGTCGGCTTCGATGGCGCGTTCCACCAGCTGGATCAGCCGGTCGGCCTTGAACGGTTTTTCGATAAAATCATAAGCGCCGTCCTGGATTGCCGTGACCGCCGTTTCGATGGTGCCGTGACCGCTCATCATCAGCACCGGGATCGTCGGGTGGTTCTCTTTCAGGGCCTTGAGAATGCCGAGACCATCCAGTTCGCTGCCCTGAAGCCAGATATCCAGCAAAACCATACTCGGCCGCCGGGCTTCGACGGCGGCAAGCGCCTCAGAGCTGTTGGCTGCATCACGGGTTTGATAGCCTTCGTCCTCGAGGATACCGGACGTCAGCACGCGGATATCGGCCTCGTCATCGACAATCAGGATTTCATTGGCCATGCCGCTACCTCAAAGCTCCCGGCCCACTAGATTGGTGGCGATCTTCATCGGGTCTTCGTCCGCAGGGGCTTGCGCGCCGTTGTTATGGGCCAGTTTTTCCACCGGCGGAAATACCAGTGAGACCACGGCCCCGTTGTCGTCGCCGTTGCCGTCTGCAAGGATCAGCCGGCCATTATGGTCTTCCATGATTTTCTTGACGATGGCAAGACCCAGGCCGGTGCCTTTGGTGCGTGTGGTGACATAGGGTTCGGTCAGGACTTCCGGGTCTTTCTCGGGCAAGCCCCGTCCGTTGTCCCGGATGGCGACGGTAACGAGGTTTTCCTCCCCGCCCTTGTCGCCGGAGGTTTCGGCCGGGCTGACGGTGATGGTCAGGCCGATGCTTCCCTTGAACGCCGGGTCCTTCAAATCGCCCCGCCGGCCGGTAATGGACTCGGCGGCATTCTTCAGAAGGTTGGTCAGGGCCCGCAATACCTGTCGATGATCGCAATACAGTCTGACGTCTTCACCGGAGAGGTCGGAAACATATTCGATTTCCGGGTGGCGGTTGTGTTCCAGGGCCAGGGCCTGGCGGCATATTTCGGATAGGTTTTCGTCTTTCAACGATAATTGCGGCATCCTGGCAAAGGACGAAAATTCATCGACCATGCGGTGCAGGTCTTCGACTTGGCGGATAATGGTATCGGTACAACTGGAAAAAATTTCCGGGTCGCTTTTGATTTCGCTTAAATATTTCCGTTTCAGGCGTTCCGCCGATAACTGGATCGGCGTCAAAGGGTTCTTGATTTCATGGGCGATGCGCCTCGCCACGTCGGACCAGGCGGACTTGCGCTGGGCGGACAATAGGTCGGTGACGTCGTCGAACGTGATGACGTAACCGATCACCTGGTAGTCCAGTCGTTCGGTTGCGGCGGAAACCATGAGGGTGTGAAACTGACCGTCGCGGCCGACCTTGATTTCCTCCTGATGGGTCTGCCCGGACCGTTGCATGACCTTTGCCAGCAGAGCGGCCATTTCGGGAACCGCCTCATCGAGCTTTTTGCCGATGGATTGTTGCAGGTCCTTGCCCAGAAGTTCGGAGGCCGAACGGTTGGGAAGATGGATATGCCCTTCGACGTCGAGGCCGATCACCCCGGCCGACACGCCGGCCAGAACCGTTTCGGTAAACCGCCGGCGTTCGTCAATCTGGCGGTTGGCATCCATCAGGCCTTGCTGGGAATTTTTCAACTGTGCGGTCATGGTATTGAAGACGCGCCCGAGCGTGCTGATTTCATCGGGGCTGTCGGTGGCGTTCACCCGGACGTCCAGGTCGCCTTCGCTGACGCTTTGGGCGGCGGTGATCAGGGAACTGATGGGCCGGGCCAGTTGCGTCGCCACCGTCAACCCGATCCAGATGGCGGCCAGCAACAACAACACTGAAACGAGGATGAAGATCATGACAAAGCTGATCTGAATGCCGCTGCGTTCTTTTTTGATCGCCTGATAGCGCCCGACCAGGTCCTTGATGCGCTTGACGTGGCTGATGACCTTCGGATCAACGAAACGTTCGACCAGCAAAAAGGCGTCGACAAAGCTCTGCAGCCTGACGATGGCGCGGATGCGGCCTTCTTCATCAGAACTCAGGATGGTGATTTTCCCACGGTTCGCTTGTTCCAGAACATTCCCCGGTATCTTGTAGGCCTTTATCGAAAGGCTGAATTCGGAACGCGCCAGAATCCGCCCGGATTTGTTGATGACCAAAGCCTCCGACAACGACCGGACAGCCGCGTACCTAGACAGAATCTGGTTCAGACGCTGCGGGTTGTTGTTCGTCAGGGGGGCGTTGAAGTTGAGGTCGCTGGCGATGGCGAAGGCGTCGGCAAAAATGTTTTTTCGGTGTTCTTTGAGATAGGCGTCGGCGACGACACGCGATTGGTTGATCGTGGTGGAGACATGCTGGTTAAACCACACATCCAGTCCGTAGTTGATAAACACGGCCGAGAATACAGCCACCAGAATGGCCGGCGTCACCGCCACAAGCCCGAACAGCATCACCAGGCGGACGTGCAGTCCGGCCCCGGCCTGGCCGCTGCGCCGATTCTGCCACACGGTGACAAGCCGCCAGGCGATCACCAGACCCAGCAATAAAAGGATAATGCCGTCCAGGTAAACCAGATTGAGGATGATATTGACGTCCAGGGCCGTCTTGAAGGCCCCGACCATGATGGCGACGGTGGCGATGCCGGCGATAACGG
>JAESSX010000094.1 GCA_016763915.1 Rhodospirillales bacterium | reverse complement strand
GGCCCGGCCGAAGCCCAAAGCTACACCTTGTTGAACGGACGCCGGGTGGTCGGGCTCGGTATCGTGCGCCGGGCCCAGTCCAACACCATCGCCATTTCCGATGCGGTCAACAAGACCATCCAACAACTGAACCGGCGCCTCAAGGACGCCGAGCTGGTGAAAATTTCCGACGACGCCCTGTTCATCCGCACCTCCATCTCCGAGGTCATCAAAAGCCTGTCCATTTCCGTCGCCATCGTGATTACCGTCATCTTCGCCTTCATGGGACACCTGCGCCCGACGCTGATTCCCGCCATCGCCATTCCCATTGCCCTGACCGGCACCATCGGCGCCATCTGGCTGTTGGGGTTTTCCATCAACATCCTCACCTTGCTGGCGCTGGTACTGGCGACGGGCATGATCGTCGATGACGCCATCGTCGTCGTCGAAAACATCCAACGCCAACGGGCCCAGGGACTGAAACCTTTAGCCGCCGCCGTGATCGGCACCCGCCAGGTGTTTTTCGCGGTGCTGGCGACGACGGCGACGCTGATTTCGGTGTTTCTGCCGATCGCCTTTCTGCCGGGAACGGTGGGGCGGCTGTTTACCGAGTTCGGCTTCGTGCTTGCCGTCGCCGTCGCCATTTCTTCGTTCGTGGCGCTCTCTCTGTGCCCCATGCTGGCGTCCCGGCTGCCGGCGGGGGATGTTCCCAAGGCCGACGGCCAAGGCGTTCTGGACCGGGCCGGGCGGCGCATCAACGCTCTTTACGAGAGGATGCTTGAATTCACCCTCGGGGCGCGGTTCCTGATGGTCGCCGGCGCGGTTCTGATCGCGCTCGCCGCCCTCGCCGTCTACCCGACCATCGGCGAAGAGCTTCTGCCCAGGGAGGACCGCGGCATCGTCAGCATCCGCATGCAGGGCCCCGACGGGGTCGGGCTGGAGTACATGGACCGGCAATCGGCCCAGGCCGAGGCGCTGCTGGAACCGTTGCGGAAAAGCGGCGAGGTCGGAAACGTGCTGTCCATCGTCGGGCGCTGGGACCTCAACCGGGTGTACATCATAGCCCCGCTGGCCCCGTGGTCGGAACGCAGCCGCAGCCAAGCCGAAATCGTCGCCCCCCTGCGGCGCTCCCTGAAGGACATTCCCGGCGCCAACGCGCGTATCCGCACCCCCAACAGCCTCAACCTGCACCGCGCCGGGGGCAATCTCGAATTCACCCTGACCGGACCCAATTACGCCGACATTGCTTCCGCCGCGGATGATTTCCTGGCCGCCATGCTCAAACGATTGCCGCTACTCGAAGACCCGGAAATCGAATTCCAGCAGACCCAGCCGCAGATATCCATCAAGGTGGACCGGCGGCGCGCCGAAGACCTGGGCGTTTCGGTCGACGCCATCGCCGACACCCTGAGCGCCATGGTCGATGGATACGAGGTCGCGGAACTGAACGTCAACGACCGGTCCATTCCGGTGTTGCTGGAATCGGCGGCCGGGGCCATCAACGACCCCAGCGACCTGTTCAACCTGTTCGTATCCAGCAAAACGGGGCAACTGGTGCCGTTGTCGGCGTTCGTCTCAATGGCTGAGGTCGGCGTCGCCGCGGAACTCGACCGCGCCGGCCAGAAACGCGCCATCGAGATCGAAGCCGGCCTGGCCGATGGATACCCCATGAAAACGGCGATCGAGGATATCGAGGCGCTCGCCGACGAAATCCTGCCGCCCGGCATCGGCTTGCACTTCATCAACGAGGCGGCGACGCTGCGCGATACGTCTTACGAGGTGCAGATCATTTTTGCCTTTGCCGTGCTGATCGTATTGTTGGTCCTGGCGGCGCAGTTCGAGAGCATCCTCAGCGCCCTGGTGATTATCCTGACCGTTCCGTTCGGCCTCGCCGCCGCGGTCTTCGCGCTCAAACTGACCGGATCGAGCATCAACATCTACAGCCAGATCGGCCTTGTCATGCTGGTCGGGCTGATGGCCAAAAACGGCATTCTGGTCGTCGAGTTCGCCGACCAGTTGCGCGACCGGGGCAAATCCGTGCCCGACGCCATTCGCGAAGCCGCCATGACCCGCCTGCGCCCGGTGATGATGACCATGCTGTCGACGGTGCTCGGCGCATTGCCGCTGATCCTGGGCAGCGGCGCCGGCGCCGAGGCGCGCGCCGCCATCGGCTGGGTGGTGTTCGGGGGCTTGGGCATCGCCACCGTGTTTACGCTGGTGCTGATCCCGGTGATCTACAGCCTGCTGGCGCCATTGGCGCCGCCCCGGGCGCACGCCGGGGTACGCCTCGACCGCGAGCTCAGGGACGTCGAGAAGTCCCTTGGCGGCGTGGCGGGCGAAGCCGCCGAATAAAATTTTCAGATCCTGCATCAAGCAAAGGGCTGGCATCGGCTCTAATTTCGGACTATCCCGGGCGTCTTGTATACAATATGTTCTCGTAACACGTTCGCCCCATCCCGCAAATTTAGACTTATAGGCCTGCATTCATGTTTAAGAACAACAATGGATTACTGAACGAGATTCGTGATCGATTTGAGCACGTCGATCACTGCCCCCACCAGGGCAGCCGCGTTTTTTTGAGAATGCCGGCGGCGCGCTGACCCTGAAATCCGTGGTCGAACGCTCAGGAGAACTGGCGGCGATCCCCGACAACCAGGGCCGTGACAACCCGGCTTCCCATGAATTGGTCAGCATCATCGATCAGGCCAAGGCCGACATCCGCAGCTTTTTAGGCGCCGCCAAAGGCCCGGTGTTCGTCGGCGAGAGCGGCACCGAGTTGTTGTTCCGGCTGATCAGCGTCGCCGTGCTGGAAGCCCCCGAAGGCGGCGATGTGGTCGGCAGCACCCTGGAGCATCCGGCATCCGTCAGCGCCTGCGCCCGCTGGGCGAAAATCGCCAACCGCAACTTTGTCCGCGTGCCGCACAACAACGACACCGGCTCGGTGACGGCCGAGGATTACCGGGCGTATGTCACCAGAGACACCCGGGTGGCGACGATCCTGCACACCTCCCCGGTAACCGGAATGGCGGTCGACGTGGCGGAGATTGCCAAGTTGATCCGGGACGTTTCCCCGGACTGCTACATCATCGTCGACGGCATCCAGCATGCCGCCCATGGCGGGTTGGATGTCGATTCCTACGGCATCGACGGCTACGTCATCTCGCCCTACAAGGTATTCTCCCGGCATGGCTATGGCATCGCCTGGGTGTCCGAACGCTTAGGCCGG
>JAESSX010000093.1 GCA_016763915.1 Rhodospirillales bacterium | reverse complement strand
CGGGTTTCGATGACCTCGCCGAACGCCTTCGACGGCACGTTGACGCCGCTGAAGACCTCGAGCCCGGCCTCGGCCCAGCCCGCAAGCCCGCCGTCGAGAGTGGAAACGTCCGTATAGCCGAAACGCGCCAGGCGTTCCGCGCCGCGCGTGATCAGGTCATCGTCGCCGTCGCCGCCGGCACACAACACGATCGGCACATCGCGCCGCGGCACAAGGTCGTCGACGAGGAATTCCAGGCGGCTCAGGGGCAGCGGCACGGCGAACAACAGATGGCCGTCGCCGAAGGTGCCTTCCTCGCGCAGGTCGAGCAACGCCAGTTCCGAGCCGGAAACGATCAGTTCCCTGACCTCGGCGGCGGAAAGGGTTTTGGGGCCGGAAGTATGCATTCTTTTCCTCACGCCTGTTTGATGTTCTGCGTCGCCGGGAAGACCTTGTAGGTGCCGGCTTGCGTGTTGTACATGACCCGTTCGTGCAGTTGTTCGAGCGCCAACCCATACATGTGTAGATGCACTGTTTTTTGACCTCCTGTGACGTGTATTGAGTGAATATCCTCAGGCATCAGCGTGACCCCGTTGCCGAACGAAACGGTGAATTTCTTGGTCTGGCGAACCTGGCCAATCCCTTGTTTAGCGCCGTCATCCGTCCGTTCGTAGAAGATGTTACGTTCATCCCCGTGGACCCCGACGATCACCGCCCAGGTGGTGTGATTATGGGGATATACATCCTTTCCAGGAAGCGCGGTCGATGCATAGAGGGCGAAACGGTGGTCGTCGTCCTCGCTGAGGCGATAGACCACGCCGTTGCCGTCGTCCGCGCCGACCGGGAAATGGTCCTCGGGGAACAACTCGCGCCGCGCTGCCAGTTTCAACAGCACCCCCTTGATGGCCTCCAACGCCGCCGGGGTGACGCCTTGGGCTTGTTCGATGGCGCGGATTTCTGCGATGGTCCCGACCACGGCCTCGTTTCGTTGTTGGGCGATGTCCATTCAATCCTCCTGTTTCAATTTTTTTCGGAGGTGCGCCATCAGGCCGCCGTCGCCGATCATCTCCATCAGATGCCCGGGCAGCGGCTCGCAGGTCAGGATGTCCCCGGTGGTCAGGTTGTCGACCCGGCCGGCCAGGGGATCGACAACCAGGCGGTCGCCCGGGTTGATGCGCCCGGCATCGGCGCAGACCAGGGCCGGCAGCCCGAAATTCAGCGTGTTGCGGTAGAAAATCCGCGCGAAGGACTTGGCCAGCACGGCGCGGATACCGAGCAGCTTCAGGTGCAGCGGCGCCTGTTCGCGCGAAGACCCGATGCCCATATTGGCCCCGGCGACGAAGATGTCGCCGTCCTCGACGGCGCCGGCGAAATCCGCATCGAGGGCCTCGAGACAGAACTTGCAGCCTTCGGCGGCCTCCATGTTCTTGTAGGACTTGATCGGCGCCAGCTGGTCGGTGTCGATGTTGTCGCCATAGACCCAGGCGCGGCCTTCCGGAATGATAGTCATAAGAATTTCCTCGGGTCGGTGATCTCGCCGGTGATGGCGGCGGCCGCCACCGAACTGGGCGAGCCCAGATAAAGCTTTGACGACGGCGGCCCGGCGCGGCCGACGAAATTACGGTTGGTCGACGAAATACCGGTCATGTTTTCGCCCAGCCGCGCGTCGCCCAGGCCGATGCAGCCGCCGCAGCCGGTGGCCAGGATCACGGCGCCGGCGTCTTCCAGGGTCGCCAATGTGCCGTCGGCGAGCGCCGCGTCACGAACCCGGTTCGATGCCGGGGCGACGAAAAACCGCATCCCAGCCGCCGCCTTGCGCCCGCGAACCACGTCCGCCGCCATGCGCAGGTCCGCCAATTTGGCCCCGGTGCAGGCGCCGATATAGGCCTGGGCCACCGGGGTTCCGGCGTATTTGCTCACATCCCCTGCGTTCTCCGGGTTGGACGGGGCCGCCACCTGCGGCGCCAGCGCCGTGCCGTCGATGGCGATGGTCCGCGCAACCGGGGCGTCTGCGTCGCCCTGCCAGGTATGGATATCGACATCCTCCGCCCCCGCCGCCGCCAGCCATTCGGCGGTGGTGTCATCGGGCGCGATGATTCCCGTCTTGGCGCCAAGCTCGGCGGCCATGTTGGTGAGCGTCATGCGCTCGTCCACGGACATGGCGCGCACCGCCGCGCCGCCGTATTCGACGACCATGTAATTGGCCCCCATGATGCCGATGTCGCCGCACAGTTTCAAAATCACATCCTTGGCGGCGACGCCGGCGCTTAAGCGGCCGGTGACCTCGATGCGCAGCGTTTCGGGCACCCGCACCCAGATTTCCCCGGTCGCCAGCACGCCGGTCAGTTCCGTCGCCCCGATACCGACCATGAAGGCGCCAAACGCCCCGCCGGTGGTTGAATGGCTGTCGCCGCCGACACAGAACATGCCCGGCTTTAGGAAGCCGCCTTCCGGCAGCACGACATGGCAGATGCCTTCATCGGCGAAGAAATGGGGAAGCTCTTTCTCACCCACCCATTGGTGGGTAAAGCGCTGAATTTCCACGCTGCCGGGGTCGGGATCGTTGGTGTAATGGTCGGTGATAACGACCAGCTTGTCCTTGTCCCAGATCGGCACGCCCAATTCGTCCAGCATTTTTCCGGCGCGGCGGGGCCCGGACGAATCGTGCATCATCGCCAGATCGACGGCGCAGGTAACAATATCGCCGGGGGCCACCCTGTCGAGCCCGGCGGCGCGGGCGATGATTTTTTCCGAAAGCGTCATGGCCAGGGCCGTGGATGGTGCAGGCATGGTTCAGATCACCTTATCTTTGCGGAGTGTGTCGAGGCGGGCGTCGTCGTAGCCGATCTCGGCCAGCAGGGCGTCGGTGTGCTGGCCCAGTTTCGGCGCCGGATTGGCCGGGGCCGGGTCGTCCGCCTGCACCGGGGGGCGCAGATAGCGGTACGTGCCGAAGCCGTCCAGCTCGATGTCCTGCAAGCGGCCCTGGTCTTTAACGAACGAATTTTCCAGGGCCTCGCCGACATCCAGGATCGGCGCCGCCGGCACGACGCCGGCGAAGTCCGCCAGCCATTCGGCGGTGGTCCTGGTTTGCAGCGCCTTATCCAGCATGTCCTGAATTTCCGGCCGCGCTTCGAAACGCTCGATGAAGGTCTTGAAGCGGGGGTCGTCGGCCCATTCCGGATGGCCGAGGGCCTTGGACAGCGCCGGCCAGAATTTTTCCTTGTTGCACATCAGGTAAATCCAGCCGTCGGCGGTCTTGTACAACTGGCACGGCGTCAACGACGGATGCGCCGAGCGGGCGAGCCGTTTTTGCACATGGCCGTTGTTGAGATACCACATCGCCGGATAGCCCAGGTTCGACAGCGCCACGTCGAACAGGCTGACGTCCAGGTCGCCGCCTTCGCCCGTGGAGCGCGCCCGCGTAACCCCGCACAACGCCGCATAGGCCAGCGCCAACCCGGTCATCTGGTCGACCACCGACAGACCGAATCTGGTCGGCTCGTGATCGGGGTCGCCGGTCAGCGAGAACCAGCCGGTTTCCGCCTGCATCAGGTAATCGAATCCCGGCCACGACGCGCGCGGCCCGTCGCGGCCATAGGCCGACAGGTGGGCGCAGACGATTTTCGGGTTGGCCTCCTTGAGGTGTTCATAGGTCAGGCCGAGCTTCTCCGGCACGTCGCCGCGCAGGTTGCTGACCACCACGTCGGCGGTTTTTAGGACATCCAGGAACACCCGGCGGCCTTCGTCGCTGCGCAAATCCAGGGTCAGGCTCTTCTTGTTGCGGTTATAGGCGTGGAACCACTGGCTTTCGCCGTTTTCGAACCAGTAAGGGCCGAGATCGCGGGCGAAATCGCCGGTGCCGGGCTGTTCGATCTTGATCACCTCGGCGCCCTGATCGGCCAGCCACATGGTGCCGAATGGACCGGCGCCGTATTGTTCCACGGCCAGCACGCGAACGCCTTGAAGGGGATGCGTCATTTATTATGGGTTTCCTATTCCGTTGCCGTTTCGGTTGTCCCGTGTCAGCGGACAAGGAGAAATTTTAAGGGATTGTTCTGATAATGAAAGGGCTACGGGCCGGGAAAAGAGCAAGCAGGCCCGCTTTTCGCACCAAACTCTAACTTAAGGGGTGGACCACTCAATGGGGTCAGGCCATGAGACACAGGGGGCCGAGGTCGCGGGTGAAAGCACCGCCACACTGCGAAGCCACGTCTAAGAAAAACGGCGCCGCCGGTTTTAAGACCGGCGGCGCCGTATTTGTTTCAACCGTTAGGCCGAAGACCTGCGTTTAAGCGGACTTGACGTCCGCCAGGTATTGCCGCACGTCGTTGCGCAGGCTATCGGCGTACTCGGACAATCCGCCGGCGGCCTCCAGAACCTGCTCCGCCGCATGGCCGGTTTCCCCGGCGGCCTGGGTGACGCCGGAAATGTTGCTCGTCACCTCGCTGGTGCCGGCGGAGGCCTGCTCGACGTTGCGGGCGATCTCCTGCGTCGCGGCCGATTGCTCCTCGACCGCCGACGCGATGGCGGTCGCGATCTCGTTGACCTGGGTGATGGTCTTGCCGATGCCCTGGATGGCGTCGACCGCTTCTTTCGTCGCGGCCTGGATATCGCCGATCTGGGTTTCGATTTCGCCGGTCGCCGTCGCCGTCTGGCTGGCCAGGTTCTTGACCTCCGACGCCACGACCGCGAAGCCCTTGCCGGCGTCGCCGGCGCGCGCCGCCTCGATGGTGGCGTTCAGGGCCAGCAGGTTGGTCTGCTCGGCGATGTCGGAGATCAACCCCACCACCTCGCCGATTTTCTCCGCCGCCATGGCCAGGCCTTGCACCTGTTCGTCGGTGCGCTGGGCTTCCACGACCGCGTTCGACGCGATCTCGGACGACTGCGACACCTGGCGGGTGATTTCGCCGATCGACGCCGACAGCAGGATGCTGAGCACGATGACGGCTATGATCACGCTGTTCGACAGCGAAGCACCGCGGGCCAGGGGGCCGTCGATGGCCGCGACGATGGGCACTGGTATGACCTGGGCCCAAATAAGGCTGTTTTGACTGAATTGGAATTTCCCCTAATGGTATATAATTCACCACTATTCCCCGTATAAATAGCTCTCGGCTGCCATAGGACAGCCCGAATTTGATTTTTTGGCCATGTTCGCAAGCCCATTTGGGCAAGTCCGACATCGGGTAATTCTTTTGCCGGTTTCTCAACAGAGCCGTTTATGGCTTGCAGGCTATTTCCATATTATGTTTGTGGTTTATCACGAAAATATCCTTTTATGACTTTCATGTGTCGTTTTGTGTCAACCGCATCGGCCTTCACCAGAAAAAGCCCGGGATATTCACAGATATTAATGACTCGATCCTGCGGTCCTTTGCTGTAAGTTGGCGAAATAACCAGCTGCAAGCGGCTGGCGCGGGATCGAAAATTTCCATAGGGTCTGGTGAATGCTTTCCATTCTGGTTCTGGGATTACTGATTGGCATGCGCCACACGCTGGAGGCCGAACATGTCGCCGCCGTCGCCACCGTGGCGGCGCGGACCGGGTCGTTAAGCCGGGCGGTGCCGCTGGGGCTGTTGTGGGGGTTCGGCCATACCCTGGCGCTGGGCACCTTCGGCCTGACGGCGCTGATGATGGAAACCGTCGTGCCCCGAAATCTGGCCGGTTTTCTGGAACTGGCCGTCGGCGTCATGCTGATGGCGCTGGGGGCCGAGGTTTTGCTCCGCCTGCGCCGGGACCGCATTCATTTCCACATCCACCGCCATGACGGCGGCGTCGTCCATTTTCACGCCCATTCCCACGCCGGGGAAGCCGGTCATGCCTCCCGGCACACCCGGCCCCGCCATGACCACGCGCACCCTAAGGGATTAAAGGTGCGCGCCTTTTTCATCGGCATCATGCACGGCATGGCGGGTTCTGCCGTATTGATCGTGCTGACCATGCAAAGCCTGCCGTCGCTGTCCGCCGGAGCCGTCTATATCGCGCTGTTCGGGGCCGGGTCGATGCTGGGCATGGCGGTGCTGTCTGCTGCCATCGCCTGGCCGCTGCACCGCTGGGGACAAACCCTGACATGGCTCAACCACGCCGCGCGCGCCGGCGTGGGCGGACTGACCATGGTGCTCGGCGCGGCCATGGTGTTGGAATACTGGGGCGTGGTCTAGGCGTCCTGCCGGCCCCACGGAAACAACCCGAACCCAAAGAAAGGTTCCCAAATATTATGAACATCGACAAAATTCCCGTTGGCAACAACCCCCCCTATGAAGTCAACGTGATTATCGAGATCCCGATCGGCGGGGTGCCCGTGAAATACGAATTGGACAAGGCGTCCGGGGCCATGTACGTCGACCGGTTTCTGCACACGGCCATGTACTATCCGTGCAATTACGGGTTCATCCCGCACACCCTGTCGGACGACGGCGACCCCATCGACGCCGCCGTGGTCAGCCAGATTCCGGTCATTCCGGGCGTCGTCATCCGCTCGCGCCCGGTCGGGGTGCTGATCATGGAAGACGAAAGCGGGATCGACGAAAAAATCCTCTGCGTGCCGACGGACGACCTTCACCCGTTCTACGCCAATATCACGTCGTACCGGGATCTGCGGCCCATCCTGATCGAACAGATCGCCCATTTCTTCGAACACTACAAGGATCTGGAGACCGACAAGTGGGTCAAGGTCCAGGGCTGGGGCGGGCAGGGTGAAGCCAACCGGTTGATTGAAGAAGCCATGCAGCGGGCCGCCGACGAAGCCGCTTAGGCCTCGCTTTCACCACCGGCCCCTTCGCCGATACGTTCTTGCCTGTTTAACGCCCAAAGCCCTAATCACGGTGAATTGATCGCCGCCCCCTCTTTCGTGAAAAGCCGGATTGAAAGGAAGACCTATAATCACCAGGCTGGCCGAAAGCCGGTGCCGCCGTGACTTGAATCGATGTCGAACCCATCACCGCCGCTCCCGATTTTTGAATGACAACTATCCTAAAGGCCCCAGATTGTTATGGGACAGATGGTAGAGAATTGGAATTTGAAAGGGAAACTTTCGGCCAAAGTTGCCGCCGCGGTCTTCTTAAGCATCGTCGTTATTGAAGCCGTTATCCTGATTCCCTCTTACCTGAACTATGAACGCGATCTTCTGTTCAGGCTGGAGCAAGTGGGCCGCGCGAGCCTTGTTTCGGCTTACAAAGTCCAGCATCTTGCCGGGTAAAATGATTAGACGGTTCTCGGCAAAGCCGTCCTGCGCCAGGGAGAGGTCGTCGGCGGGCGGTTCTACCATCCGGATGGTCGGGTCCTTGGGGACTTTGGCGCCCCGCCCGGGATAACACCGCCGAAAGGGTTGAAAACGACGATCCAGCAACGCAACCCGGACGGACAATGGCTGGATGTTGTCTGGTCCGCCAGGGCAATCAATTTACCCAGGATAATTGCCGCCCGTCTTGATGCCCGGTGGGTCGGGACGGAGCTGAAAATGTTCGTGTGGCGGATCGCCGGACTGGTGTTGCTGATTTCCATGGTCGTCTGTGGAACCACCGTTCTGATTTTGCACTTTCTCGTCCTTCGGCGGGTTAAGGCTCTTTGTGTCTGGCTTATGGGCCTGAACTTTGATTCCCAAAATCCGCGTCCTGCGTTTCCGAATGTCGGGCGAAACGACGAGTTGGGAAGAATAGCGTCCACGCTCCAGGACACCGTCGAGCGGGCGTCGGGGAAGCTCTCGCAAATCAGGGACGACCGCGCGGCCCTGGACGAAGCCAATCACCGGTTGGAAGAGATCATCTCCAACAGGACCCGGGAACTCAGGTTGTCCAAGGAAGCCGCGGAGAGCGCCAACCACGCCAAGACCGAATTTCTGGCCCACATGAGCCACGAACTGCGCACCCCCTTAAATGCCATTCTCGGTTTTTCCGACCTTATAAAAGACCAGATGTTCGGACCCCTGGGCAACCAGCGGTACGCCGAATATGCGGACAATATCAGCGACGCGGGCAGCCACCTGAGCAAAATCATCGGCGATCTCCTGGATGTCTCCCAGGTGGAAATGGGGGAACTCGAAATCGGGGATGAGACCGTAGACCTTCATAAAACCCTGGCCGATTGCATGACCATGGTGCGCGACCATGCCGATCGGGCGGATGTCACCCTCACAACCGAGGTTGAAGAAGACATGCCCGACTTGCGCGCCGATGGCCGCCGCGTCAAACAGATCTTGCTGAACCTGCTCTCGAACGCCATCAAGTTCACGCCCGGGAAGGGTATCGTCGGCGTCAAGGTGGATATCGGCAGGGATAACGGGATCACTTTCCGGGTCACCGACACCGGCCTCGGTATCACTGACGACGATATCCCCAGAATCACGAGGCCCTTCGGGCAGGTCAGCGAAGCCTATACCAGCAATTCGCAGGAAGGCGTGGGATTGGGCCTGCCCCTGGTCAAGTCCCTGACGGAGCTTCATGGCGGCACCCTCCGGATCGAAAGCATCCTCGGAAAAGGAACGCGGGTGACGGTGGCTTTCCCGCCGGAACGCACGATCTGAACCGGCAAACAGGAACGCTTTTATCCGCCCTCCCCATCCGCAGGCGCGTACCCCCGGCCCTGCGGGGCGAGCAAACCCACCAGGGCGGCGGCGGTGATGGCGGCGACGGCGTAAAATGTCGCCGACGGGCCATACCGGTCCCACAGCACCCCGGCGACCAGGTTGCCGGCCAATAACGCCAGTCCGGTCACCAAGTTGAATATCCCGAACGCGGT
>JAESSX010000092.1 GCA_016763915.1 Rhodospirillales bacterium | reverse complement strand
CCATCACCTGCTTGCGGTAGGTTTCGTCCTGTTCATCGAACAGTTCCCAGCACGGCATCGAGAGAACCGCCGTCGGCGTGCCGTCGGCCTGCAGCATGTCCCGGGCCTGCATGGCAACGGAGACCTCGGAACCGGTCGCGAACAACGTCACCTGGCGCTCGCCGCCTTCGGCCTCGGTCAGAACATAGGCGCCGCGCGCGGACAGGTTTTCGTCGGTGTGTTCGGTCCGCAGAGTCGGCAGGCCCTGGCGGGTCAGCACCATGCCGGCGGGGCCGTCGTTGCGCTCCAAAGCCAGCGCCCAGCATTCCGCCGCCTCAACGCCGTCGCAGGGACGGAACACATGGAAGTTCGGGATCGCCCGCAGGGAGGCCACCGTTTCAACCGCCTGATGGGTCGGGCCGTCCTCGCCGAGACCGATGGAATCGTGGGTCAGCACATAGACGACCCGCTGTTCCATCAACGCCGACAGGCGCATGGCGCCGCGCATGTAATCGGCAAACACCAGGAAGGTGCCGCTGTAGGGAATGGAGCCGCCATGCAGCGCCAATCCGTTCATCGCCGCCGCCATGCCGTGTTCCCGGACACCGTAATGGATGTAACGGCCGGAAAAGTCGTCCTTGGTCACCGCCTCGGTTACCGCGGTCTTGGTATTGACCGAACCGGTCAGGTCGGCGGAACCGCCGACCATGTCCGGAATGTCCTGGGTCAGAACTTCGAGCGCCTTGCCCGACGCGACACGGGTCGCCCAGCCGGGGGCCTCGGTCGAGACCGACTTTTTGTGCTCATTGAGGGCGTCCTTCCAGCCGTCCGGCAATTCGCCGTTCATGGCGCGCTGGAATTCGTCCTTGGCGTCATTGGCGTTGAGGCGGCTTTCCCAGACTGCGCGCTCGGTGGCGCCGCGCCCGCCGACCTGGCGCCAGGCGTCCAGGATATGGTCGGGAATTTCAAACGGCGCATGCGGCCAATTCATAGCTTCCCGCGTCAGGGCGAGTTCCTCATCGCCGAGCGGCGCGCCGTGGGTGGCGGACGTGCCTTCCTTGTTGGGAGCGCCGCGCCCGATGGTCGTTTTACACGCGATCATGGTCGGCTTGTCCGATCCCTTGGCCGCTTCGATGGCCTTGGCCACGGCCTCCGGGTCGTGGCCGTCGATGGCGTCGACATTCCAGCCCGAGGCCTTGAAGCGGGCCAACTGATCGTCGCCGGTGGTCATCGTGATGGGGCCGTCGATACAGATATCGTTGTCGTCCCAAAGTACGATCAGCTTGTTCATCTTCAGGCTGCCGGCCATGGAAATGGCTTCATGGCTGATGCCTTCCATCAGGCAGCCGTCGCCGACGATGACATAGGTCCAATGGTCGACCAGATCATCCCCGTAGCGCGTGTTCATAAGACGCTCGCCCAGGGCCATGCCGACGGCGTTGGCGATGCCCTGACCGAGCGGGCCGGTGGTGGTTTCGATGCCGTCGGCGTGGCCGTATTCGGGATGCCCCGCCGTCTTGGAACCAAGCTGGCGGAAGTCTTTCAGCTGGTCCATCGTCATGTCTTCATAGCCGGTCAGGTGAAGCAGCGAATACAGCAGCATGGAGCCGTGTCCCGCCGACAGAACGAAACGGTCCCTATCGTGCCAATTGGGCGCCTTCGGATCGAATTTCAGGAACCTGGAAAACAGAACGGTCGCCACGTCGGCCATGCCCATGGGCATGCCGGGGTGGCCGGAATTGGCTTTCTGAACGGCGTCAGCGGCAAGAAAACGGATGGCATTGGCCATTTCCGCATGGTCAGCGGAAAGAGCGGCCGTGGTTTCGGTCGCTGTCGCGCTCTGGGCTCCGGTCATTTTTTAGGCTCCTAAAGTGTATTGCGAGAGTTAGATAGCGTGATGGCCAAGGGCCGCCTTGACCATGTGGTAGGTGATTAACAACTGTGACAAGGCCAGGGAATGGCTGAGGACGTTATTGTTCTGCTCATCCGTGAACTGGCCGACGTTTTCGCGAAGGTATTGCGCCTCGGGAATAAGCTTCCACAACAGGTCTTCCATGTTCTTGGCCCGCTTGTCGTCAATGGCGCCGGAAATATCAAGGACATCCACCGGTTTGCCGTCAATATCGCGGGCCAGTTCGAGGCGGAAGCCGTTCTTGATCCCGGCATCCAACACCGGCGTGAGGTCGGGGTGCGGCAGGGTCGGGCGCAGGGTATGGCGGACATTCAGATGCGCGCCGGATTCCTCATGATCGGTTCCCGGCGGGTAGAATTGCACAACCATGTCGGAGAACGTGCGCTGGGGCTGAATGAAATCGACACTGTCGCTGGCCCGCTTTTGCAAGGACGCCTTGACCTCGTCAACGGTGTACCCGCGCTTGCCCGTATCGCGCTGGATTTTCCATTTCACCCGCAGATCTTCAACCGGCTCCATGTAGACCTTGACGTCATAGCACGACCGCATGGCGCGGCTGGTGTAGCCCAGCAGCCCCTCCAGGATGATGTATTCCTTGGGTTCGATATATTCCGGCGCGTCGAGGGCTCCGGTATTGTGGTTGTAAACGGGTTTGAGAATGGGCCGCCCCTGGCGCAGCATCTGGATGTGCTGTTCCAGGATGTCGATGTAATTACCTTCCGGGTCGAGGGCGGAAATGCCGTTTTCGGCCCGCTCAGTGCGCGAATACCTGTGGTAATCGTCGGTGCAGATGGTCGCCACCCGGTCGGGGCCGAGAATTTGCGCGATGCCGGAGGTCAATGTCGTCTTGCCGGCCGCCGAATCGCCGACGATACCGAGAATAATCGGGTGATCCACCTGGCGGAAATTCGATTTAGGCATTGGCGGCCTCCCGTTCCATGACGGAAGCGTCATCGGGCAGATTGTGATAGGTGGTGAGAAACTGGCGTTCGCCGGAAGACCCGGAAATAATCAGCGATTCCGTACGCTCCTGGTGGCGCGTCCTCTCGACCCCCGAAAACAGAAGGCCCGTGGTAATACCGGTGGCGGAGAAATAGACCTGATCGGAACGGACCAGATCCTCGGTCTTATGCCAACGCGTGGTATCCAGCCCCTCGGCCTGAACGGCCGCCTTTTCGGACATCAGTTGCGGGTCGAGGCGGGCAAAAAAGACGCCGCCCATGGCACGGATGGCGCACGCCGACAGTATGCCCTCGGGCGTTCCGCCGCACCCCATCAGGGCGTCGATCCCGGAATCGGGAATGGCCGCCATCAGGGCGCCGCCGACATCGCCGGCCGGATACAAGGCGACCCGGGCCCCGGCGCGGTAAATATCTTCAATCAATTCATTGTGGCGGGGCTTTTCCAGCACGAACACCGTCAGTTCCGAAACCGGCTTGCCCAAGGCCTTGGCTAGGGCGACCAGCTTGTCCCCGGTCGGGGCTTGCAGGTCGATTTTGCCCATGGCTTCCTTAGGGGCGGCGAATTTTTCCATGTAGAAGGACGGCCCCGGCTCGAACATGGCGCCTTTCGGGGCCATGGCGATGACGGCCATGGCATTGGTCATTCCCTTGGCCAGATAGCCGATGCCCTCAACCGGATCGACGGCGATATCAAATTCGGGATGTTTATTGGCGTCGCCGATTTTCTCGCCGTTCTGCAGGGAGCTGGACGGTCCTTTATAGGCATCGCCCGCCACAATGGTGCCTGAAACCGGAAGTTTGGTGAGTTTATCCCGCATGGCGTCGGCGGCGGCGTCGCTCTTGCCCTTCTGGCCCAGACCGATCCATTTATAGGCTTCCCGCGCCGCCGCTTCGGTGACATTGCGAAGGGCGAAAATAAAAAGCGGCGGCATCGCCGCCTTTTCTCCGGACTGATTTGTGTTCGCCATCCCTGTTCGCTCGTCCACCTGTAAGGCTTAAATTTACTTGCGTCGCAGGGTATCGAAACAGAAGCCGACGCAAAACACCCCGAAGGATGGGTTTATACACTCCACGGGGTGGCAGGCAAACTACCTCTTAGGGTTGGTTCAGGATTTAGGTGGACAGAGCCGTTCCCTCCCCTCAGCCGGCCCCTTTCAGGTACAACGAAATGGCCTGGGACCGGCTGCCGACCTCGAGCTT
>JAESSX010000091.1 GCA_016763915.1 Rhodospirillales bacterium | reverse complement strand
GGGCGGTTCGGGATTGATTTCATCGACGCCAAAGACCGGATTGAAACCCCCTTGCTGCGCCGGGACGGAGCCTTGACGCCGGCCTCCTGGGAAGAAGCCTACGCCGCCCTGCGCCGGCATATTGCTAATCCGGCGACTGTGGACGGCCGCCGTATCGGTGGCCTGGCATCGCCGCAACAGAGCTGTGAGACGCTTTATCTTTTCCAAAAAATGATGCGGATGGTGTTCCGGACCAACAATATCGACAGTTCAAACCGCTGGGCCCCGGGAATGTACGCCGCATTGCCGGAGGTGTTTGGCGATCTTTATACAAGACGCCCGCTGGGCGAAATTCTTGAAGCGGACAGCATCCTTGTGGTGGGGAGCAGCGTAACGGATGACAATCCGGTAAGCGATTATCTGCTTCGGGAGACGCTCCGGCGCCGTGAGAACAAGCTGTTCCTGGCATCGGCGAGACCATCACGGCTGGACAGTGACAGTCGCTCCCATCTGCGTCTGTTGCCGGGCGGCGAAGCATCGTTGATCGCGCACCTCGACAATGAACTTGCCGGGACGGCGCAAGCCGCGGCCCCGCCGCTTGGGGAATTCGCTCAAAAGGCCGTAGCGGCCTTTAAATCCGGCTCGACGGTTACGGTATTAATCGGCATGGACCTTCTGCGTGCGCCGCAGGCTAAAGCGGCCCTGCAGTGGCTGAACCGGTTTTTGCGGCGCCTCCGGGGGTTGGGCAAGCACGTGGCGCTGCAATTCCTGTTCGACCGATCCAACCAGATGGGTGCCTGGGAAATGGGCGTTTTGCCAACCCATCTCCCCGGCTGGCAGAGTATCGGAGAGGCTCGGTTTGAACAGGTCTGGGGCGCGCGGCTGCCGTCAGAGACGGGGGTGGACATCCATACGATGCTGCAACGCTGTGCGGGGGGCGGGATGGATTTCCTCTATCTTCTGGGCAGTGACCAGCTGTCGGCCTATCCGGATCGGGACCTGGTGGAAAAAGCCCTGTTCTCCGTTGACCTTCTTGTCGTCCAGGCGGCGCATCACTCGGCCACAACCGCGCAGGCGGATATCGTCCTGCCGGGGGCCGCATTCGGCGAGGAATCGGGCACCATGGTCGGCAATGACGGCCGGATTCAGATGGTGCGGGAAATCCGCCGGCCCATAGGCAAGGCCCGGCGGAATCTGGATATCCTCAGCCAGGTTGGCGAAACCTTTGACTGTGATCTGGGCGTGACGGCTCCTCAAAATGCGTTCGCGGAATTCGCCCAACTGGTTCCCTCTTTCAGCGGACTTTCGTTCGCGGATATCGGTGAGGCCGGGGCGCTGACGGTGGCCGGCGAAAGTGTCGGCGGCGATGGGCCGGATGAACTGGCGATGCCGCCCCGACCGGATGGCGCACGGCCCGGCCACGGAAAGCTGATGTTGGTTACCGGCGATTGCGGGTTCCACTCGGGCTATGCGTCGGAAAGGTCGACCACCTTGCGCGCCATCGTTGGCGAGGCCTACGTGGAAATCCTCCTCGCCGATGGCCAGGCTATGGGACTGGCGCAAGGGGATGCGGTCATTGTGCGGTCACGCCGCGGGGAAACAAGGGTGACGCTCAGGCTGAACAAGCATTTTCCGCCGGGCGTGGCCTTTATCCCCGAGAACTTCGTCCGCCAGCGCCTGAACCGGCTTTTCAGCCAGGGTGAGTATCCATGCCCTGTTGAAATCCTGCCGAACCACACCGCCTGAAGGTTTCCCTTGTTCTCGAACGGCACCCGGCAACCCGGCGCTGTTAAAGGACCAGAACAACCACCAGGGCTATCATTTGCGCCAGGTTAATGATGACGCTCAGGCGATGAAGGGCGGAAAACCGCCGGGAGGCCGCTTCATTTCCGGCGGCCCTTCCTTCCCGCGCAATATTAATCGGTGGCAGCAGGAGTTGCCGGACGGCAAGGAACGCTGTCGCGACGACCGCCAGAATAATGCCGCTTACCCTGTCGGATGGCCAGGCCGCCGCGGCAGCCAGCACGCCCACGACCGTCCCCCAAATATAATACCGCGGGAACAATCCGCGCAGGTATGCCGCTGCATTTTCCCGTTCCAGGAACCTGAACACTGCCGGTGTAACGATGGCGGCAAAGAAGATCATGCTGCCCAACAAAACGGCGGTCAGGATCAGGGCCGGATTAGTCTCGTCTGGCATTTGCCTACGTCTCCACTTCCAAGGCGGCATAAACTTACCAGCCCCCACGAAGCGGTCCAGCGCCTATGAGAGAGTCCGGCGCGGGTTTATGCCCTGATGTTCAGGCTGGAGCATAGCGTAAGCCTGGACAGCGGGGCGTGGCAAGGTGGTTTGCGTTGGTGCCGGGCAGCGTCAATTTGCTTATTGAAGCGCGCCGTTACGACACCCGCGATAATTATTGCGACGATTCCGAAAATCCCGGCAATCAACGTCTGGGGATCAAAGTGCCCACAACGAAAGCCAGGGGATAAAGGCCAGCAACGACGTCACCATGAAGATGCAGAAGTGAATTTCGTCCATCCCGGTACCTTGGGGCCAACGGCAGCATCAGCGGCGCCAGAATGGTAGTTAGAGGTTCTATCTAGGCCGTGTACGATGCGAGCTATACTATTGACACCCATACCGAAGAATGTACTAAACTTCTTCTACAGGAAGAAAACTGAACCTCTCGCCAAAGTCTGAAAAAGGCTGCCTAGGGGATATTTCGCACACAATGCTGGACAACCGTCAGCTCCGGAACTTGATCCGGTTCAATCTGGGTGCTTTTGCTCTGTTATTTCTGCTGTTCTGGCTCAACATTCTTTGGGGCAAAGCGAAGATCAGTTTCGGCTGGCAAGTTCCGTTTTTACTGAGTGATGTCGCCGAATTCCTCCTGTTGCTTACGACGGCGGTGTTTTTCACTTTAGCGGCGGTCAGCCGTGAAACATTGGTAAGCAGGAATCAAGACGAAGACGACGATTAACAATCAAGATTAACAATTCATTTGGGAGGTCACCATGACGGACGAAACAGATGGAAAAGTCACAATCGAATTGGTCGGAGATGTCAGCCGGCGTGAGTTCTTCAGCGCCACGGCGAAGTTCGGGGTGACAACCGCCCTGGTCGCCGCCGCCGCCGGCACCCTCGGCAGCAGCGATGCGCTCGCCCAAACTGCAAAGGAAGAGAAAGGGCGCCAGGGCGCGGCCAAACACACGATGACGATCGGAACCGCCTATCGCATTGGAACGACGCGGTCCTATCCAATCATGCAGTTGAACCTAAAGGAAAACATCCAAAACCTGACTAATGGCCAGGTCTATGTGAAGCTCGGCCCCGCCGGCCAACTGGGCGTCGGCACGAAACTCGCCCAAAAGGTTCAATCCGGCACGATCCAGGCGGCGCAGCATTCGCTGTCCAACTTCGCCCCATTTGCGCCGGCGGTCGACATGATCAACCTGCCCTACTGGTGCGGCGAGAACCAGCGCTTCGTCAACCTGGTGACGTCGGATATTTGGCAAAAGGAAGTGGTTTCCAGGGTCCGCGCCAAAGGTTTCAAGCCGTTGTTTTTCTTCTGCATCGATCCGCGCACGGCGGCAAAACGCAAGGGTCTCGACGACAAGCCGTTCAAGACCCCGGACGACCTCAAGGGCATCAAGTTCCGGGTGCCGGGATCGAAGATCCTGCAGCAATTCTACCGGCTGCTCGGCGCCAATCCGACACCGGTCGCCTGGGGCGAAACCCCCACCGCCATCAAACAGGGCGTCGCCGACGCGCTGGACCCGGCGGTCGAGGCGCTGTACGCCTTCGGCTTCAAGGACATCCTGTCGTGGGTTACCTTCAACCGTTCGGTTCCGGACAGTCAGGCTTATTCCTGCAATCTGGCCTGGTTTGAAAGTCTCCCGAAAGACGTCCAGGAAGGCATCGACTTCGCCAGCGAAGTCACCTTTGCCCAGAACCTGGCTCAGGTTCCGGCGTCACGCGCTTTCGCCATGGCTGAAATGGCCAAGGCCGGCGTCAAGTTCTACGTGCCGACCAAGGGTGAATTGGCCCAATGGGCCGAGGCGGCCGGTCAACAGCTCAAGGCATGGGACGAGTGGAAGGTTAAACTCGGCGGGTCGATCAAAAACTTCGACAAGATGTATGAGGCCGCGCAGACACAGGGACGTTACTACGTCCACGACGTTTAGACTTAATATAACGGTTAACGTGATTGAGGGCGGGCGGCAGAGTGCCGTCCGCCTTTAATCAAGCCATGGGTGGGCTGATTTTGGCAGTGGCAGATGCGGGACATTCTTCGAACCATAGACCGTAACGGCGAACGCTGGCTGCTGTTGGCGTTGTACAGCTTCATCGTCATGGCCATTTTTATCGAAGTAATCAGGCGCTTCGTCTTTCTGTATTCATCGGTGTGGGGCGAAGAGACAGCGCGCTACGCGTTCATCTATCTGGTTTGGATTGGCGCTTCCGCCGCCGTCCGCGAACGCGCCCATATTCGAATTGACGTGATCACCCATTACCTGCCGCCAAGGGGCGTCGCCGCCGTTTACCTGTTCGGTGACGTGATGACGGCGATATTGGCCTGTTTGGCCATTTACTGGTCCATGGATCCGGTCCTGGTATCGTTTAAATTCGTTAATGTCACCGACGGGCTGCAGATTATTCGCGTCTGGTTCCTGATTGCGGTGCCGCTTGGCTTTTCGATGATGATGGTCCGTCTCATCCAATCCATCCACCGTGATATCGGCGACCTTCGCGCCGGACGCCCTGTCTTCACCGGCAACAAGCTGTTCGACTGACGAATATGCTGTACGCCATTCCCGAGGCATCAACGGAACTGGGCTGGGATATCGGTTTGCCGTTGCTCCTGGCGCTGGTGCTGTTCGCGCTCGCCGTGCCGATCTGGGTGTCGCTGGG
>JAESSX010000090.1 GCA_016763915.1 Rhodospirillales bacterium | reverse complement strand
TGGCGGGCGGCGCGGCGGTGGCTGCCGGCGCCTTGGCCGACACCACGCACTTCAGCAATATCGCCAGCCTGTCTGATATTCGCCTGTCCGTCCTGGCGACGTTTTTGTTCGCCGTGCGCGACATCGGCTTTGTTTACGTCATCAGCCTGAAATACGAAGCGAGAGCCGGCGGCGGCGAGGCGCAGGCCTTTCTGTTTCTGGTTCTGGCCTACACGCTGCTGCCGGCACTGGTGCAAACCCTGTCCGTCGGGCCGTTGCTGGCCTTCGCATGGCCGCAATGGGGGGAGCCCCCGTTTTGGACCATCGGGGCGCCGCTGATCGAAGTCTGCGTGGTCGGATATCTGCTTCGGCGGCAGCTCAGGAGTCCCGGCTAGAGCAACCTGCCATCGAGTGAGGGCAGGTTGCTCTAGCTCTTTGGAATCGATCAAATTATCTGCCCTAAAATGACTCCATTTGCGGGCAGTTTGATCTAGAGCAACTTGCCTTCGAACGGGTGCCAGCCGTCGGGGCTTTCGATTTCCACCACCCATAAATCGGGGTCGCGGGCCATGGCGCGGGAAATGTAGGCGTCGGCCTCGGGTTCGCCCACCAGCTCGCCGGAGAACGCCGCCATCCAGCCCAGAACGCCGTCCATATCGCGGGCCTGGCTCAACACCTTGCAGCCCGCCTCGAACTGGTTGATTTTGAGCAAAAGCGTGCCGCCCCGCTCGTCGCCCCGGCGCACCACCATGGCCGGCACCCCGTCGGCGTTACAGCGCCGGACGTTGGCCATGATCCAGAATTCGGCGTTGAGGCTATCGTCGGTCATGCCCCTCCCACACTTTCGGCATCGCGGTCGAATTCCTCCTGCGCCGCCGCCCATTCTTCCTCGGCGGACTCCAGGTTTTTTCCCACCCGGCCCAGTTTTTTCTGGATAGCCGCCGGATCGCCGTCTTCGCCCTCGTACAGTTTCGGGTCGGCCAGGGCGAGCTGTAAATCGGCGCGCTCCTGTTCCAGCCGGTGGACCTTTTTTTCGGCCTGGTCCAGGCGTTTTTTGCGGTCCGACAGGACCCGGCGTTTTTCCGCCGCCGCCTGGCGCTGCTGTTTTTTGCTGAGGCCCCCGCCATTGCCGTTATTTGCGCCGTTGCCACCATTGCCGGCGTTTTCGCCGCCCGCCCGCCTGGCTTTGCGCCGCCCCAGCAACATGGCCCGGTAATCGTCCAGGTCGCCGTCGAAGGGTTTGACGCTGCCTTCGTCAACCAACCAGAACCGGTCGGCCGTCAGGCCGATGATGTGGGGGTCGTGGCTGACCAGGATGACCGCGCCCTCGAAGGCGTTGATCGCCTGCACCAGGGCCTGGCGCGAGGTCACATCGAGATGGTTGGTCGGTTCGTCCAACAGCAATATGTGGGGCTTGTCACAGGTCATCAGGGCGAACAAAAGCCGCGCCTTTTCCCCGCCCGACAGGTTTTCAACCTTGGTTTCGGCGCGTTCCTGGGAAAAGCCGAAGCGGCCCAGCTGGCTGCGCAACTTCTGCTCCAGGTCGCGCGGACGCCGGCGGCCCAGTTCGACCAGCGGCGTCGCCGAAAGGTCCAGTTCGTCGGCCTGATGCTGGGCGAAATAGCCGAAACGCAACTTGCCCGATTTTCCGACGCGCCCGGCCAGCGGCTTTAAGCGCCCGGCGAGCAGCTTGATCAGCGTCGATTTTCCGTTGCCGTTGGCGCCCAGAAGCGCGATGCGGTCGTCGGCATCAAGCCGGAAGGACAGGTTTTTCAACACCGCCACCCCGTCATACCCGACGTCCACATCCTCGGCGGTAAACAACGGCGGCGCCAACTGCGCCGGTTCGGGGAAGGCGAAGGTCACGCTGCCTTCTTCACGGTTTTCAGGGATCGGCTCCATGCGGTCCAGCATCTTCATGCGCGATTGCGCCTGTTTGGCCTTGGTCGCCTTGTAGCGGAAGCGATCGACGAATTTTTGGATGTGGGCGCGTTGGATGTCCTGTTTGACGCGCGCCTTGGCGTCCAGTTCCAATTGCATGCGCCGGGTCGCCTCGAAGCGGTCGTAGCCACCCTGGTAGAGCTTCAGCTTGCCATGTTCCAGGTGCAGGATTTCGCTGGCCACCCGGTTCAACAATCCCCGGTCATGGCTGACCAGCAGCACCGTGCCGGAATAGCGTTTAAGGTAATCCTCCAGCCACAAGCAGGCCTCCAGGTCGAGATGGTTGGTCGGCTCATCGAGCAACAAAAGGTCCGGTTCACTGAACAGCAGTCCGGCCAGGGCGACGCGCATGCGCCAGCCGCCAGAAAAGCTGTCGCAGGGTCTTTGCTGCGCCGCCTCGTCGAAGCCCAGTCCGGCCAGGATCCGCGCCGCGCGCGACGGGGCTGAGTGGGCGTTTTTGTCGCGCAGGCGCGCGTGGAGTTCGGCGATGCGGTCGGGGTCGGTGGCGGTTTCGGCCTCTATCGTCAACTGGGCCAGTTCCTTGTCGGCCGCCATCACCGTGTCGATCAGGCTGTGCGTTCCGGACGGGGCTTCCTGTGCCGATACCCCGATGCGCCAGCGCGCCGGCGTCTCCGTGGTGCCGCCGTCGGGATCGAGACCGCCGGTGATCAGCCTCAGCAGCGTGGTCTTGCCCGTACCGTTGCGCCCGACCATGCCGACCCGGTGGCCGGGGTTGATGACCGCCGAGGCTTGGTCTAGCAATACCCTGGGTCCGATCCGGTAGGTGAGATTTTCGATACGCAGCATAAAAGGTCCTGCCCAAAAGGTTCAATGGTAAGCGGTTAAAGGCGAATTCGCCGCCGATTTCAAGGCCCGCAATTCATTGCGGCACAAATAGTGGAGACGCGCTATAACTGTCCTTATGCGGATTTTTTACTTTCTCGGCATGATTTTGCTGGTGCTGGCGTTCGCCGCGGGGGCGGCCGACGTCGTGCCCCGCACTCTGGCCCGCCACGGCGGGAGCGGCTTCGTGTCCGCCTATGAGCTGTGGTACGCGGCGTGGCCGGGCAAGCTGGTGGTGGCCCAGATTCAGGTGGAGCGTCTGTCGCCCGTGTTGTGGGATCCTGTCCTGACCGGGCTGCTGGCGCTGCCGGCGTGGCTGTTGCTGGGCCTGCCGGGCGGGGCCATGGTCTGGTTTTTCCGACCGAACAAGGAAATGACACAGGAACTGGCGGACGACCTGAAAAGGCATGAAGACCACTTTCAGCTCTATGAGAACCTTGCGCGCGAAGCCCGCGAAGCCGGCATCGACGAAAGCGAGGACGACCGGGCCCCGACCAACCAGGAGCTTTACCCCGATGGCGGCGACCCGGTCTTTTCGGAAACCCCGTTTGGGTCCGATCCGGATTTGGATGGCAATGGCGAAAAACGCTAGCCGTCGGTCTTGAGTGCTTCCAGAAAGGCGCTTTGCGGAATTTCCACGTTGCCGAACTGGCGCATTTTCTTTTTGCCCTTCTTCTGCTTGTCGAGCAGCTTGCGTTTGCGGCTGACGTCGCCGCCGTAGCATTTGGCGGTCACGTCCTTGCGCATGGCGCTGACGGTGGAGCGCGCGATGATCTTGCCGCCGATAGCCGCCTGGATGGCGATCTTGAACAACTGGCGCGGAATCAGGTCTTTGAGCTTGTCGCAGATGGCGCGGCCGCGGGTTTCGGCGTGGTTGGCATGGACGATGAAGCTGAGCGCGTCGACCACTTCGGCGTTGACCAGGATCGACACCTTGACCAGATCGCCAAGCTGATACCCCTCCAGTTCGTAATCGAAGCTGGCATAGCCCCTGGATACGGATTTCAGCCGGTCGTAAAAATCGATCACCACTTCGTTCAGCGGCAGGCGGTAGCGCAGCATGGCGCGCTGTCCGACGTAGGTCAGTTCCGTCTGTTCGCCGCGGCGGTCGGTGCACAACGTCAGCACGGCGCCCAGATATTCGTCGGGCACGATGATGGTGGCGTTGATCCACGGCTCCTCGATGAATTCGATGTGCGTCGGGTCGGGCATATCGACGGGATTATGCAGCTCTTTCACCGCGCCCGCGTTGGTGTGAACCTTGTAAACCACGCTGGGCGCGGTGGTGATCAGGTCGAGGTCGAATTCCCTCTCAAGTCTTTGCTGAATAATTTCCAGGTGCAACAGGCCCAAAAATCCGCAGCGGAACCCTAAGCCCAGCGTGGCGGAGGATTCGGTCTCGTAATGGAAGGACGCGTCGTTGAGGTGCAGCTTGGCCAAGCTGTCCCGCAGGTCCTCGAACTGCCCGGCGTCGACCGGAAACAGCCCGCAGAAGACCACCGGCACCGATGGCTTGAAGCCTGCCAACGCCTCGGCCGCCGGGCGCTTGTCCTCGGTGATGGTGTCGCCGACCTGGGTGTCGGCCACGGTCTTGATGGCGGCGGTGAAAAAACCGATCTCGCCGGGGCCAAGTTTATCGACGTGGACGGGCTTGGGCGTGAAATAGCCGACCCGTTCCACCTGATAGGTCGCCTCGGACGCCATCATGCGGATTTTCGCGCCTTTCTTCAGCACCCCGTCGCGTACCCGGACCAGGATCATCACCCCCAGATAGGGGTCGTACCAGCTATCGACCAGCAACGCCTTCAACGGCGCGGCGGCGTCACCGGTGGGCGGCGGCAGGTGCGTGACCAGTGCCTCCAGGACCGTGTCGACGCCGAACCCGGTCTTGGCGGAAATTTCCAGCGCGCCGGACACGTCGAGCCCGACGACCTCTTCGATCTGGCGCTTGATGCGGTCCGGTTCGGAGGCGGAAAGGTCGACCTTGTTGAGCACCGGCACGATTTCATGGTCGGCCTCGAGCGCCAGATAGGCGTTGGCCAGCGTCTGCGCCTCGACGCCCTGGGTCGCATCGACCAGCAGCAGCGAGCCCTCGCACGCCGCCAGCGAACGGCTGACCTCGTAGGCGAAATCCACGTGACCGGGGGTGTCCATCAGGTTGATCTGATAGGTCTCGCCATCCTTGGCCTTGTATTCCAGGCGCACGGTCTGCGCCTTGATGGTGATGCCGCGCTCACGCTCCAGGTCCATGGAATCGAGGACCTGTTCGGACATTTCGCGTTCCGTCAGGCCGCCGCAGATCTGAATCAAGCGGTCGGCCAGCGTCGATTTGCCATGATCGATATGGGCGACAATGGAAAAATTGCGGATGTGGTTGAGGTCGGTACTCATGGCGGGGCTTTTACAACGCCCACGCCCGGTTCTCAATGCCTGTCATTGATCCCGGAGAATCACCAAACAACCGGCGCCACGCCAAACGCCCATTCATGAATGGACAGAAGCCCGGCCCACAGCGCCAATCCGCCGCCGATCCGCCACGGACCGGCCTGCGCCAGAGCGGTGAATGTCCCAGTGTGGGCGACGTCGGCCTTCAGTTGCCCGAACGCCTCCACCCCCAGGACGCGCCGGCGCTTGGCGTCGAGGCTGAGGGGCCCGGCCAGGCTCAACACGCCGAGCAACCCGAACAGGATCACCGACGCCTGGTCGCCGTTGACCAGGACATGCGCCCCGGCCCACAGCCCCAGCCCCCAGATTGCCGGATGGCGGCTAACGCCGACGATGCCGGGCCGGACGGCTTCGAACCCCTTGCGCCCCCAACCGAGCGAGAACGGGTTCGGGCTCGCCATGCCGGCGACGATCAGCACGCAGGCCGGGGCCATGACCCCGACCGCCAGCCAGCGCGCCCACTCCATGGCCGGCCACAGTTCGACATGGGGTGCTGCGGAATAGGCGCGAACCATCCAAACGATGACGGCGAGGCTGACCACCGAATAGCCGACGAGATACGCCGCTTCGCCCATGCCGCGCACCAGTCCCGCCCGCACCGGCCGGATCGCCGGGATCATGTGGGCGGCGAGGAATATGCCGACGGCGAGAAGAAGGTCGCTCATGGCAGGGCCGATCCCATCGGCTCGGCCCCTGGCATCAAATCCCCGGGTCGGCGAGGCCCTTCTGCCGGCAGGCGGCGATCACGGTGTTGCGCAGCAGGTTGGCGATGGTCATCGGCCCAACGCCGCCGGGCACCGGGGTGATGGCGCCGGCGACCTGTTTGGCCTCGTCGAAGTTGACGTCGCCGACGAGGCGGGTTTTCGGGGAGCCGTCTTCTTTCATGCCTTTTTCCGGCGCCTCGATGCGGTTGATGCCGACGTCGATGACGGTGGCGCCCGGCTTGATCCAGTCGCCGGGGACCATTTGCGGACGCCCGACGGCGGCGATCAGGATATCGGCTTCGCGGCAGCGCTCGGCCAGATCTTTGGTCCGCGAATGGGCGATGGTCACCGTGCAGTGTTCGGCCAGCAACAGCGCCGCCATCGGCTTGCCGACGATGTTGGATCGCCCCAGGACCATCGCGCGCTTGCCTTTCAGATCGCCAAGAGCCTCCTTCAGCATCAACAGGCAACCGTAGGGCGT
>JAESSX010000089.1 GCA_016763915.1 Rhodospirillales bacterium | reverse complement strand
TCCGCGCGGCCGCATCGTTAAACGCGACGTCGAAGCCGCCCCGGCCGGCTCCGCTCCGTCCCTTGCACCGTCCCTTGCGCCGAGCCCCCCCAGCATACCGGGCGCGCCGCTCAGCGCGATGCCCGACTTCGAGGCCGTGCCCAATTCGACCATGCGCAAGGCAATCGCCCGGCGGCTGACGGAATCGGCCCGCGACGTGCCCCACTTCAACGTCTCCGTCGATGTGCGGCTGGACACCTTGCTGGACACCCGCAAACGCCTCAACAGCCGCGACGGCGCCACGCAGAAGATTTCCGTCAACGACTTCGTCATCAAGGCCGTCGCCCTGGCGCTGGCCCGCGTGCCGGCCTGCAATGTGTCCTACACCGAGGACGCGATCCTTTTTTACAAGCGCGCCGACATCTCGGTCGCCGTCGCCATCGAAGGCGGCCTGATCACGCCCATCGTCAAGGACGCCGGCAACAAGGGTCTGGCAACCATTGCGGCCGAAGCAAAGGCGCTCGCCGAACGCGCCCGGGCGGGAGAATTAAAACCCGACGAATACGAGGGCGGCACCTTCACCATTTCCAACATGGGCATGATGGGGGTGGCGTCGTTTAATTCGATCATCAACCTACCGCAGGCCGCCATCCTCAGCGTCGGCGCCGGGGCGTTACGCCCGGTCGTCACCAACGGCGCGTTGTCGACGGCCACGGTGATGACGCTGACGCTGGCCGTTGATCATCGCTGTATCGACGGCGTCACGGCGGCGGAATTCATCGGTGAACTGAAAGCCATTCTCGAAGAACCGCTTCAGTTTATGTTGTAGGAGAGGCGGCATGGCCGACACCCAATTCGATGTCATCATCATCGGCGGCGGCCCGGGCGGCTACGTCACGGCTATTCGCGGCTCACAACTGGGGCTCAAGGTCTGCGTCGTGGAAAAGAACCACCTGGGCGGCATCTGCCTCAACTGGGGCTGCATCCCGACCAAGGCGCTGCTGCGCTCGGCCGAAATCTATCACCTTATGAACCACGCCGAAGACTACGGTCTCACCGCCAAGGGCGTCGGTTTCGATCTAGAAAAAATCGTCGAGCGGTCCCGCGGCGTGTCGGGACAACTGAGCAACGGCGTCGCCTACCTTTTGAAAAAGAACAAAGTCACCGTCGTCGACGGCGAGGCCAAACTGGCCGGCCCGAGTAAAGTGGACGTGACCAAAGACGGCAAGGCATTGCCCCAACTCAGCGCCAAGCACGTCATCGTCGCCACCGGGGCCAGGCCGCGCGCGTTGCCGGGGCTGGAAGCCGACGGCAAGCTGGTGTGGACCTATTTCGAGGCCCTGGTCCCCGACATCATGCCGAAAAAGCTGTTGGTCATCGGCTCGGGCGCCATCGGCATCGAATTCGCCAGCTTCTTCCAAACGCTCGGCGCCGACGTCACGGTGGTGGAAGTGCTGCCGCAAATCCTTCCCGCCGAGGACGCCGAGATCGCCGCCGTCGCCCGCAAACAGTTCGAGGCGCAGGGCATGACCATCCTCACAGGGGCCAAGGTCGCGGCGCTCAGGAAAGCCGGCAACAGCGTCACCGCGACCATCGAGGACGCCCAGGGCAAAACCTCGGAGATCAAGGCAGACCGGGTTATTTCCGCCGTCGGCGTGGTCGGCAATATCGAAGGCATCGGGCTGGAAACCACCAAAGCCAGGACCGACCGGGGCTGCATCGTCAGCGACGAATTCTCGGCCACCCATGAGCCCGGCCTCTATGCCATCGGCGATGTCGCCGGGCCGCCGATGCTGGCCCACAAGGCCGAGCACGAAGGGGTCATCTGCATCGAAAAAATCGCCGGCCTGTCGCCGCACCCGTTGAACACGGATCAGATTCCCGGCTGCACCTACTGCTATCCGCAAATCGCCAGCGTCGGCCTGACCGAGGCCAAGGCGAAAGAGGCAGGGCTCAAATTGAAGGTCGGGCGCTTCCCGTTCAAGGCCAACGGCAAGGCGATTGCCTTGGGCGAATCCGACGGGCTGGTCAAAACCATCTTCGACGCCAACACCGGGCAACTGCTGGGCGCGCACATGGTCGGCGCCGAGGTCACCGAACTGATCCAGGGCTTCGTCGTCGCCATGGGGCTGGAAACCACCGAGGAAGACCTCATGCACACCATCTTCCCGCACCCGACGCTGTCGGAAATGATGCATGAATCGGTGCTCGACGCCTTCGGCCGGCCGATCCATATCTAGAGGGACCTATGAGCGTTACCGTTCGTGATCTGGCCGCCGGCGACGAGAGCCGCTGGCGGGACTTGTGGAAGGGCTATTGCACCTTCTACGAAACCGACATGCCGCCCGCCGTCAGCGACGCGACCTGGGCCCGCCTGACGGACCCGGCCGAGACGGCGATGTTCGGCCTTGTCGCCTGTGGCGATAACGACGCGGTCGTGGGATTCGTAAACTGCGTGCTGCACCCGAACACCTGGACCGAAAAACCGGTATGCTATCTGGAGGACCTGTTCGTCGCCCCGCAGGCCCGCAACCGCGGCGCCGGGCGGGCGCTGATCGAAGCGGTGCGCGAACGGGGCCGGGCCGATGGCTGGCACCGGATTTACTGGCGCACCAGAAATGACAATGCCACGGCGCGTGCGCTATACGATACACTGGCCGACGGCACCGATTGGGTTACCTACGAGATTTCCCTATGAACACCACACAACCGCTACGCCATCCGGAAAAGGCCAAAAACCCGGAAAACCCGGTTCTCCGGAAACCGTCGTGGATCAGGGTCAAGGCGCCGACCTCGAAGGGCTATGGCGAAACCCGCAAGCTGATGCGCGACAAGGGGCTTCATACCGTGTGCGAGGAAGCGGCGTGCCCCAACATCGGCGAATGCTGGGAGAACAAGCACGCCACGGTGATGATTTTGGGCGCCATCTGCACCCGCGCCTGCGCCTTTTGCAACGTCGCAACCGGCAAGCCCGGCGCCGTCGATGGAAAAGAGCCGGAAAACCTGGCCGCCTCGGTCGCCGAGATGGAGATGAAACACCTGGTCATTACGTCGGTCGACCGCGACGATCTGGCGGACGGCGGGGCCGGCCAATTCGTGCAATGCATCGAACGCCTGCGCCAATCCTCGCCGGCGACCACCATCGAGGTCCTAGTGCCCGATTTCCGCGGCAAGCCGGGTGCGCTGGAAGCCGTCGTCACGGCCGGGCCGGATGTCTTCAACCACAATCTTGAGACCGTGCCCAGGCTTTATCCTTCGATCCGCCCCGGCGCGCGCTACGACCATTCGCTCGATTTGCTGGCGCGGGCGAAACAGCTGTCGCCCGGCATTTTCACCAAATCGGGCATCATGGTGGGCCTGGGCGAAACCACCGACGAAGTACATCGCGTGATGGACGACCTGCGCCGGGCGGACGTGGATTTTCTGACCATCGGACAGTATCTCGCGCCGACGCGCCGCCACGCAGCGGTCGAGCGCTTCGTCACGCCCGACGAATTCGACGGCCTGAAGCGCGCCAGCGAGGACAAGGGATTCCTGCTGGTGGCGTCGTCGCCGCTGACCCGGTCGTCCTACCACGCCGACGAAGACTTCGAGGCCTTGTCGCGATCCCGGCGGGCGCGCTAAAACTCATTCATGCCCACCCACGCCGAAAAACGCCTTCTCCACCACACCCCGGAACAGATGTTCGACTTGGTGGCTGACATCGGAAAGTATCCGGATTTCCTGCCCTGGTGCGTTGCCATCCGGATCCGGGAGAGGGGCCTGGAAGACGGCGCGGACATGCAGGTCGCCGACATGGTCATCGGCTTCAAGATGTTCCGCGAGAAATTCTCCACCAAGGTCCTCTGCCAACGGCCGGGACGGATCGACGTCACCTATTTCGATGGGCCGTTCAAGTACCTGAACAACCACTGGATTTTCGAATCTTCCAGCGACGGCGGCTGCATGATCGATTTCTACGTCGATTTCGAGTTCAAATCCCGCATCTTCCAGGCCGCCATCGGCGCAGTCTTCAACGAAGCCGTCAAACGCATGATCCATGCCTTCGAGAAACGCGCCGACGAGTTGTATGGGGAAGAGTAGGGGTGGGATCGCCGGAAAGCCTCGCCATCATCGGCCTGACCTTCCTGCTCGCCGGTTTCGTCAAGGGGGTGATCGGCTTAGGGCTTCCGACGGTAGCGCTGGCCTTGCTGACGACCGGCTTCGGCCTGATCCCGGCGATGGGCCTGATGATTGTTCCGTCGTTCATCACCAATGTCTGGCAAGCCACCCAGG
>JAESSX010000088.1 GCA_016763915.1 Rhodospirillales bacterium | reverse complement strand
GCTGGGCCAGTCAGGTGCGGTGGTCGGGCAGGATTCCCTTGGGGTGCCGGTTCTGGCCGCCTATGAGCCCGTTTCCATCCCAGGCTTAGGCGTCGTCGCAAAGATCAACCTATCGGAAATCCGGGCGCCGTTTATCAGGGCTGGTACGATTGTCGCCAGTATCTCAATCTTGTTGGTGCTGGTGGGAACGGGGCTTTTCCTCCTGGTAAGCGGCTCAATGATCAGGCGGGTGCAGGAAAACGAAGCCTTGCTCAAAGCCGTCATCAAGTGTTCGCCCGGCGCCGTCATCATTCGTGACCCTGAGGGCAAAAACCTTATTGCCAATGAAAAATTCTGCGAATGGTTCAAAGTTAACCTGGACGATATAATCGGCAGAAAAACACTCGATTATCTTCCTTCTGATATCGTCCGGGAAGTCTCCGCTCATGAACAGGAAGCCTTGAATAAAAGGGAAATCGTTCAGGCGGAACGGCGGTTGAAGTTTCCGGACGGCGTTATGCGGGATGTTCTTTCGCAGAAATTCCCTGTCTTTGCCTCCAATGGCGATTGCCTCGCCGTCGGCACTATCGTAAGCGACATCACGGAAGGTAAACGCGCCAAACAGTTGTTAAGCGATGCCATTGAAAGCCTTGGCGAGGGGTTCTCAATCTGGGACGCCGAGGAAAATTTTGTGCTGTGCAATGAAAAATACCGCCAGTCCATGGCCGGAGCCGAGGACATCCTGAAACCGGGCCTGAAACTCCAGGAATTGTTCCGGACGCTTGCGGAACGGGGACTTCGGCCGGAAGCTGTCGGGTGCGAGGAAGAATGGATAAGCAAACGGATAGAACAGCACCGCCACCCTGGAGGACCCTTCGAAGTGGACCTCCTCAGTGGTCAGAGGATTGAAATTCATGTTTACCGCACGTCAGAAGGCGGAACCGTTACTGTCAGAACCGACATCTCCGAGCGCAAACGAGTGGAACAGGATCTGCGTGAAAGCGAGGAGCGTTACAGGGAAACCGTCGAAGGGATCGAAGACCTCATCACCATCGTCGACAAGGACGGGCGGTTCAAGTTCGTAAACCACGTGGCGCATTCCATCTTTGGGATACCTCCGGAAAATTGCATAGGGCTGCCCGCCTTCGACTTTATCCACCCCGAGGACCGCGACCAAAACATGGAAGCGTTTCAAGATTGGATTAAAAATAAAAAAACCACAGTCGTTTGTGAAAATCGCCAAATTAACCAGGACGGATCCTTCCGCCATATGTCCTGGAACATCTCCATTCGCTACGATGATGACGGCGAGGTCACGACCATGAATGGTATCGGCCGCGACATCACCGAGCGCAAAACGCTTCAGGAACAACTGGCGCAATCCCAGAAGATGGAAGTCGTGGGCCAATTGACGGGTGGGGTTGCCCACGACTTCAACAATCTTATGAACGTGATCCTGGGAAATCTTGAGTTGGCGGAAGGTGTCAAGACGGACGACGAAAGAAACAGGCTGCTCTCCAATGCAAAAAATGCCGTAGACAGAGGCGCCGCCTTAACCCAGCAACTGCTCTCGTTTTCCTGCCAGCAGACACTGTCCCCCAAAATCATCTATGCCAACGATCTGATTTCGGACAGTCTCAGGCTTATTGAACGAACACTGGGGGAAAACATCGAAATCGAGACGCTGCTCTCCGAACAACCCCTTCCGGTCAAAATTGATACCGCCATGTTTGGCAACGCCCTTCTGAATCTGGCGCTCAATGCCAGGGACGCCATGCCCAAGGGCGGCCGACTGACCATCACAACGACAAAAGTAGAACTCAGAGGTGAGATGGAGGGAGAAGACAACGAACCTTTGGTTGGCCCCTATGTGTGGATCATGATCTCCGATACGGGACATGGGATCGACAAGAAAAACCTGGAACGGGTGATTGATCCTTTCTTCACGACCAAGGAAGTCGGTGAGGGAAGCGGATTGGGCTTGAGCATGGTCTATGGGTTCATACAGCAATCCGGAGGCTCTCTGAAAATTTACAGCGCACGGAACAAGGGAACGATCGTCTCGCTTTATGTGCCGGTGACCGATGAAAAGCCGGAACAGGACGCCGGCCTTGAGGATTCCTATAAACCCATATCCCAGGCTAGGACCATTCTTGTCGTCGAGGACGATCCGGATGTCCTCAATACAACGAGCAGATTGTTGACGGATTTAGGCTACGAGGTGCTGGAAGGGGCGGATGGCCCGTCTGCGAAGGAGGTGCTGGAGGAGAAATCAAACACCATTGACATGGTGTTCAGTGACGTCGTGATGCCCAAAGGAATGAGCGGGATAGAATTGGCGGAATGGGTAAGGGGCGAATACAAGCACATCAAGGTTCTGCTGACATCGGGCTATCCCGACATTGCCAGCAATTCCTCCGCCCAACCCGAGGGGGTTAAGTTGCTTGCCAAGCCCTATAAGAGAGCGCAACTGGCGAAAGCCATCGACGACGCCTTCTTCAGATAACCAACACGCTGTCTGCCCGCAGACGGTCCGGGCATTCCTCAATGCGCACGATGTCCGCTTCGGGGCAGACGCGGACATCCGTCAGACCGGCCCGCCACGGTGTTTTACCGGACTAATCTTCCAGCCTGTCCCGCTGGTCGCGGAAATGGGTGGTCATGGCGCCTTGCGCCGCCTTGGGGTCGCCCGAGGCGATGGCGTCGTAGACGGGCTGGTGATCGGCGGCCAGGCCGGTCCAGTCCCTGGGCCCGGCCAGGTCCCGGAACCCGGCTTCGTTGAAACGGCCGAGCAGGTCGAGAATGACCTGTTCCAGCACCGGGTTGCCGGACGCACGCGCAATGGCGGTATGGAAGTCGTGGTTGACGTCGCCCCGGCGGTAGGCTTCCGGCGTCATGGTTTCCAGCATCCTGATTGGCCGCCCGATGGCCGCCAGTTGCGCGCGGGACGCATTGGCCGCGGCCAGCCCCGCGGCCATGACTTCGACCGCTTCGCGCGCCTGCCAGATATGCAACAGGGTCGCCCGGTCCGGCGACAGGCGCAGGCTGCGGAATTCGTCCACCTGGGGGATGCGCGCCGCGCGCAGGTAACGCCCGCCGCCGGGGCGGGATTCGACGATGCCCTGCATCTCCAGCGCCCGGAAGGCCTCGCGCAGGACCGGCCGGCTGACCCCCCATTTTTCCTGCAACGCGCGTTCCGTCGGGAAACGGTCGCCGAGGGACAAATGGCCATCGTGCACCAGGACGGCGATCTGTTTGATGATGGTTTCGTAAAGGCGCACGCTGCGGATCGGCTGGAAAGCGTCAACCGGGGTTGCCGGTGGCAGGGCCGAGGGTTTTTTCATGCTATAAAGTCCATAAATTGGATAAACTGGGTATCCCAATTTTAAGGAATATTGCCATCCTTTTTGTTGTTCGTCAAACGCACGTTGCCATTGCGGGGAAGCTGCAGAGGCCGTAAATCTCGAAAATTCGCTTTTTTTATTGATTTCGCGTAATATTTGGAATGTTTTTTTGTTATTTTCTTACTTAAAATTACGTTTCAAGGTTGACCACGGCGGGGCAAGCCATTAGGTTTCCGGCCCTGAGCCTTTCGGGTCTCGTTTTTTCTTTTGTGGCGGGCGGACCCGGCGGCGTTTTTTTGTGAGATGGACCACGAACAAGGACCAAGACGATGGCGAGCGACAAAAACAAAGAGATGACCGGTTCCGAAATCCTGATTCAGGCTCTCGCCGACCAGGGTGTGTCGACGATTTTCGGCTATCCCGGCGGCGCCGTGCTGCCGTTGTATGGCGCCCTGTACCAGCAGAATGCGCTGCGTCACATCCTGGTCCGCCAGGAAGGCGGCGCCGTGCACGCGGCCGAAGGCTATGCCCGGTCCACCGGCAAGGTCGGCGTGGTTCTGGTGACGTCCGGTCCCGGCGCCACCAATGCGGTCACCGGCCTGACCGATGCGATGATGGATTCCATCCCCCTGGTCTGCATCACCGGCCAGGTGCCGACGCATCTGATCGGCAACGATGCGTTCCAGGAATGCGATACCACCGGCATCACCCGCCCGTGCACCAAGCACAATTACCTGGTCCAAAGCGTCGACGACCTGGCCCATGTCGTACACGAAGCCTTCCATGTCGCCCGCAGCGGCCGGCCCGGCCCGGTGGTCATCGACCTGCCCAAGGACGTGGCCATGGCCGTCGGCGCCTATTCGCCGCCGGACAAGGTCGACCTCAAGAATTACGTTCCCCAGCTGAAGGGCGACGCCTCGGCGATCCGCCAGGCGGTGGCGCTGATGGCCGGGGCCAAGAAGCCGATCTTCTATTGCGGCGGCGGCGTCATCAATTCCGGGCCCAGGGCATCCAAGCTGTTGATCGAATTGGTTCGCGCGTCCGGGTTCCCGTGCACGTTGACGCTGATGGGCCTCGGCGTGTACCCGGCGTCGGACGCGCAGTTTCTCGGCATGCTGGGCATGCACGGCACCTATGGAGCCAACCTGGCGATGCATGACTGCGACGTCATGGTGTGCGTCGGCGCGCGTTTCGACGACCGCATCACCGGCGTGCTCAGCGAATTCTCGCCGAATTCCAAGAAAATCCATATCGACATCGATCCGTCGTCCATCAACAAGAACGTCCCCGTGGACGTGCCCATCGTCGGCGACGTCGCCAACGTGCTGGAAGACATGCTCGAGATGTGGAAATCGTCAAAGGCCAAACCCGACCAGAAGGCCCTGAAGTCGTGGTGGAAGAAGATCGACGATTGGCGCGCTCAGGACTGCCTGAAATTCGTCCAGAAAGGCGACGTCATCAAACCCCAGTACGCCATCCAGCGCCTGTACGAGGCGACGAAGAACCTCGACGAGGTCTACATCACCACCGAGGTCGGCCAGCACCAGATGTGGGCGGCGCAGTTCTACGGCTTCGAGAAACCCAACCACTGGATGACGTCGGGCGGTCTCGGCACCATGGGCTACGGCTTGCCGGCGGCGGTCGGCGCGCAGGTGGCGCACCCGGATGCGCTGGTCATCGACATCGCCGGCGAGGCGTCGATCCTGATGAACATCCAGGAAATGTCGACCGTCGCCCAATACCGGTTGCCGGTGAAGATCTTCATCCTCAACAACCAATACATGGGCATGGTGCGCCAGTGGCAGGAACTTCTTCACGGCGGACGCTATGCCGAAAGCTACATGGAAAGCCTGCCCGATTTCGAGATGCTGGCGGAAAGCTTCGGCGCCGTCGGCATGCGCGCGGACAAGGCCGGCGATCTGGACGGCCTGATTCACGAAATGTTGAAAACCGACAAGGCGGTGATCGCCGATATCCGGGTCGAGAAGCTGGAAAGCTGCTATCCGATGATTCCGTCGGGCGCGGCGCACAACGACATGCTGCTCGGTCCCGAGGACGAAGCCGACAAACCCATTTCCGAAGACGGCATGGTGCTGGTTTAGAACCGCGGATCAGGGCGCGCTTGGTATTTGTTTAAAGCGCGAAGTGGCCGCCCATCAACCTGGGAAAATTACTGTGACACCCATAGAAGAAATCGAAAACTCCCACACGATCGCCGTCCTGGTGAACAACGAACCGGGGGTGCTGGCCCGCGTTATCGGTTTGTTTTCCGGGCGCGGCTACAACATCGAAAGCCTGACCGTGGCCGAAATCAGCCATGATAAGAACCTGTCGCGGATCACGGTGGTTACCTCGGGCACGCCGATGATCATCGAACAGATCAAGGCGCAACTGCGCCGGCTGGTGCCGGTTCACAAAGTCAGTGACCTGACCATCGAAGGCCCCTGCGTGGAACGGGAACTGGCGCTGGTGAAAGTCTCCAGCATTGGTGAGAAAAGGGTTGAGTCCCTGAGAATCGCCGATATCTTCCGGGCGCGGGTGTTGGACAGCACGAATGAGTCCTTCGTGTTCGAAATCATCGGTGACACCGGAAAGCTCGATGCTTTTATCGACCTTATGAAGCCTCTGGGCCTGGTGGATGTGTCGAGGACCGGCGTCGTCGCGATTGCCCGGGGCCTGGAAGCGCTTTAGGCGAATTTTTATTTTTAAAATACAAGTTTGAAACGAGAGGAAACACCATGCAGGTTTATTATGATCGAGACGCCGACGTCAGCCTGATCAAAAACAAAAAAGTCGCCGTGATCGGTTACGGCAGCCAGGGCCACGCCCATGCGTTGAACCTGCGCGACAGCGGCGTCAAGGATGTCTGCGTCGCGTTGCGCGAAGATTCGGCTTCCATCAAAAAGGCCGAGGCCGAGAATCTGAAAGTCATGACGTCGGCCGAAGCCGCCAAGTGGGCCGACGTGGTCATGGTGCTCAGCCCCGACGAAGGTCAGGCCGCGCTCTATAACGACCACCTCAAGGACAACCTGAAACAAGGCGCGGCGCTGGCGTTCGCCCACGGCCTGTCCATTCACTTCCGCCTGATCGAGCCGCGCGCCGATCTGGATATCTTCATGGTCGCGCCCAAGGGCCCCGGCCACACCGTGCGCTCCGAATACCAGCGCGGCGCCGGCGTGCCGGTGCTGCTGGCCGTTGAACAGGACGCCACCGGCAACGCCCACGACATCGGCCTCGCCTATGCGTCCGCCATCGGCGGCGGGCGTGCCGGGATCATCGGCACCACGTTCCGCGAGGAATGCGAAACCGACCTGTTCGGCGAGCAGTCCGTGCTCTGCGGCGGCCTGACGTCGTTGATCCGGGCCGGGTTCGAAACCCTGGTGGAAGCCGGGTATGCGCCGGAAATGGCGTATTTCGAATGCGTTCACGAGGTCAAGCTGATCGTCGACCTGATCTACGAGGGCGGGATCGCCAACATGCGCTATTCGATCTCCAACACCGCCGAATACGGCGATTACGCGTCCGGCCCCCGCATCATCGACGCCAGCGTCAAAGCGCGGATGAAGGACGTTCTGGACGACATCCAGTCGGGCCGTTTCGTCAAGGACTGGATGACCGAGTGTTCCGCCGGCCAGCCCAGCTTCAAGGCCATGCGCCGGCGCGCCGCCGATCACCAGATCGAAGAGGTCGGCGAGAAGCTGCGCGGGATGATGCCGTGGATCTCCGAAAACGCGCTGGTCGACAAGAGCAAGAACTAGCCACCCGTTCCGTTAACGGAAAGGCGAAAAGGCGGGGGAAACCCCGCCTTTTTAATGCCCGAATTGTCGATTTTATTTAACCTTTCTAAATATTCGTGTTAATAAAAGTCCAGTATTAGAAGAAAGCGAAGCGAATGACCGTAACGAGCGCATATCCGGCGGGAAACGCTGGGACCACCGGCCAAGGGGCAGCCTCCTTAGGCTCCGGCGCTCGTTCGTGCGCGCTTTCGATCGACCTTCTGACTTTCCTGGCAGGGGACCTTCGACTTAGGTGCCTCTGAACGCCCCGTGCGGCTCCGATGCTTTTTATTTCGGCGTTCAGAGGAAAGCGGCAAACGATTTACGCTAAACACCTAAGCCGAAGAAAGGAATAATCCCATGAGCGCCAGCTCAGGTAAAAACCGAGTAACGATATTCGACACCACCTTGCGGGACGGTGAGCAATCGCCCGGCGCATCCATGAATCTGGACGAGAAGCTGCGCATTGCCGAGGTTCTCGAAGGCATGGGCGTGGATATCATCGAGGCCGGATTCCCGATCGCGTCGGACGGCGATTTCGAGGCCGTCTCCGAGGTCGCCAAACTGATCAAAAACGCCACCGTGTGCGGGCTCGCCCGCGCGACCCGGATCGACATCGACCGTTGCGCCGATGCCGTCAGACAAGCGAAACGGCCGCGTATCCATACCTTCATCGCCACCAGCCCGCTGCATATGAAACACAAACTGCAGATGGAACCCGACGCGGTTCTGGCCCAGGTGACGACAAGCGTCACCCGTGCCCGGTCCTATGTCGATGACGTGGAATGGTCGGCCGAGGACGCCACCCGCACCGACCACGATTTCCTGTGCCGGTGCGTCGAGGCGGCCATCGACGCCGGCGCCGGCACGGTCAATGTCCCCGATACCGTCGGCTATACGGTGCCCGAGGAATACGCCGCCCTGATCGCAATGCTGCTGGATCGGGTGCCCAACATCGACAAGGCGGTGATCTCGGTCCATTGCCACAACGACCTAGGCCTCGGCGTGGCCAATTCGCTGGCCGCCGTCAAGGCCGGCGCGCGGCAGGTCGAATGCACCATCAACGGCTTAGGCGAAAGGGCCGGCAATGCGGCCCTGGAAGAAATCGTCATGGCGCTGAAGACCCGGTCCGACGCCATGCCCTTTGTCACCGGCGTCAAGACCGAAAACATCATGAAGGCGTCCCGCCTGGTGTCCGGCGTCACCGGTTTCTCGGTGCAGCCCAACAAGGCCATCGTCGGCGCCAACGCCTTCGCCCATGAGGCCGGCATCCATCAGGACGGCGTGCTCAAACACGCCGGGACCTATGAAATCATGACCCCGGAATCGATCGGCCTGGCCTCGTCGGAGCTGGTTCTGGGCAAGCATTCCGGCCGCCACGCCTTTAGCGAGAAGTTGAAGAACTTAGGATTCGACCTCGGCGATAACGCCGTGCAGATCGCCTTCAAGCGGTTCAAGGACCTGGCCGACCTTAAAAAAGACATCTACGATGAAGATATTATCGCCCTGGTTAATGACGAGGTGGTGCGCACCAACGACCGCGTCCGCTTGATCTCGCTGGAAATCCTGTGCGGCACCAAGCACCAGCCGCCGAAGGCGGAACTGGAACTGGAAATCGATGGCGACGTCAAATCCTGCCGGGGCACCGGCGACGGCCCGGTCGATGCGGCCTTCAACTGCATCAAGGAACTGTTCCCCCATACGGCGCAGTTGCTGCTCTACCAGGTCCATGCCGTAACCAAGGGCACAGACGCCCAGGCCGAGGTCACGGTGCGCCTTGAGGAGAATGGCCGCACCGTGGACGGCCGCGGCGCCGACACGGATACCATGGTGGCTTCGGTCAAGGCCTATGTGAACGCCCTGAACAAGTTGCTGGTGAAACGGGATAAACCCGCGCCGGAGGCTCTTTCTGCCTAGCGTCGGCGTGCGTGGTTTTCTATAAAGGGAGTGCTGGTGCCGGGGCGCAAACCCCGGCGCCGGTGCGCTGTCTTCCTGCGGCACGGGATTGATCGAAACCACACCGGCCTGGATTGCAAAGTACGGGCGGCGCGTTGTTGAAAAAACGGTTTAGATAAAAAAGGTTAAAGACTTAATGTTATCTAGTTTGTTCGGCCTTCTGTCGGCGGATATGGCGATTGATCTCGGCACCGCGAATACCCTGGTTTACGTCAAGGGGCGGGGTATCGTGTTGAACGAACCTTCGGTGGTTGCCATCGTCGAGGTCAAGGGCAAGAAACAGGTTCTGGCTGTCGGCGAAGAGGCCAAACAGATGCTGGGCCGCACACCCGGCAACATCCGCGCCATTCGGCCGCTTCGCGACGGCGTTATCGCCGATTTCGAAGTCGCCGAGGAAATGATCAAATACTTCATCCGGAAAGTGCACAACCGGCGCAGCTTCGCCAGCCCGCTGGTCATCATCTGCGTGCC
This sequence comes from Rhodospirillales bacterium, assembly GCA_016763915.1. Next base: position 99 of record JAESSX010000088.1, on the reverse strand, counting down.
ATCGGGATCGACCGCGGTGGAACGCCGCGCCATCCAGGAATCGGCCGAAAGCGCCGGCGCCCGGCGGGTGTTCCTGATCGAGGAACCGATGGCGGCGGC
>JAESSX010000087.1 GCA_016763915.1 Rhodospirillales bacterium | reverse complement strand
GTCGACGATTATCAGTTCCGCGCTTTTCGATCCGCTTAAGGCGTCCTTGATGTCCCTGGCCCCGGACAGCGGCGTGATCAAACAGCTGTCATCGCGATGGTGCACGACCAGCGCCGGAATGGTGATCGAGGCCAAGTCGAAATCGAGAACATTGCCGCCGTGTTTTGAGGAAACCCCGACCGAGGATGTCAGGACGATCCCGTCCGGGCCGCCGTCCCGGATGTTGGCCGCCGCGTTGGCCGCCGACGTGGAGCCCCGGCTGGTGCCCACCAGCCACACCGGCAGCCCGGGGAAAACCTTGCGCAATTTGACCATTGCCCGTTTGATGTCGCCGGCGTGTTCCCCGGTCATGCGGTAATCGAAGCTCAGGCCGTCTCTGTCCTTGTGGTCCGACGGCGCGTCGAACAACACCGTGACCAATTCACGGGCGGAAAATTTCTTGCGCGACCGGGTAAGGGAATTGCCCTTGGTGCCCTTGAACGTGCCGTTGTTCTTGACGTTGACCTTGCCCTTGCCGCCCGGAAACAGGACCGCGACAGCCTTGGCGCCGCCGGGGTCGTCGGCCAGCATTTTCAGGACAACGCCGGGCCGGGGCTTGATCTTGATGACCTGCTCGGCTGACGCCGTCGACAGGCCGGGAAAAATCACCCACAATGAAATGACAAAGGCGCGTAGAAAAAACATCTTTCTGCCTCCATTTCCCTATCTTAAATTATTCCACCAAAGGAACCAACAGTGGTAAAAATTGCAACTTGGAACGTCAATTCGATCAAGGCGCGGCTGCCCCGGGTGTTGGAATGGCTGGCCGAATTTCAGCCCGACGTGGCCTTGCTGCAGGAACTGAAATGCGTCGACGAGGCCTTCCCGGCGCTGGAAATCGGCGAACTCGGCTACAACGTCGCCACCGCCGGGCAGAAGACCTACAACGGCGTCGCCATCCTGTCGAAAAGCCCGATCGAGGTCGAACGGACCGCCCTTCCCGGCGGCGAGGATGACGAACAGGCGCGTTACATCGAGGCCCTGATCACGCCCCAGGGCGGCGACGTCATCCGGGTGGCGTCCATTTACCTTCCCAACGGCAACCCGGCCCGCGACGAGGACGGCGGAGATTCGGAAAAGTACCGCTACAAGCTGGGCTGGATGGAACGCCTGGTCGCGCATGCCGAAACGTTGCTCGAAACCGAGGACGCCTTCGTGCTCGGCGGCGATTACAATATCTGCCCAACCGATGACGATCTCCATGACCCGGTCGGGTTCCAGGACGACGCGCTGTGCCGGCCGGAAAGCCGGGACCGCTTCCGCCGCCTCATGAATCTAGGCCTGACCGACGCCTTTCGCGCCTTCAACACCCGGCCCCACCTCTACAGCTATTGGGATTACCAGCGCGGCGCGTGGCCGAAGGACAACGGCCTCCTGATCGATCATTTGCTGCTGAGCCCCCAGGCCGCCGACCGGCTGGCGGCAGCGGATATCGACAAAACGCCACGCGGTAAGGAAAAACCTTCGGACCACACCCCGGTATGGTGCGAACTGGAGGGGTAATGGCGACACTGGCGTTTCTCGGAATCGGAAACATGGGGTTCGCCATGGCCGGGCGGCTGATCGACGCCGGCCACGAGGTGCGCGTCTATAACCGCACCTCCGACAAGGCCGCCCCGCTGGCCGAACGGGGGGCGACGGTTGCCGCCACCCCGAAAGACGCCTGCAACGGCGCGCAGGCGGTGTTCGCCATGCTCAGTGACGACGAGGCGTCCAGGGCCGTGTGGCTGGGCGAAACCGGGGCGCTGGCCGCCACCCTTGCCGACAACGCCCTCATCATCGAATGTTCGACCCTGTCCCACGACTGGGTGCTTGAACTGGCCGGGGTGGTTCAGGCCGGGGGGCTGCGGTATCTCGACTGTCCGGTGACGGGAATTCCGACCACCGCCGAAGCCGGCGGCCTGACCCTGCTTCTCGGCGCCGATGAACAGGACCTGGCCGCCGCCCGGCCGCTGCTGGAGTCCTTGTCGGAAGACATCATCCGCTTCGGCGGCATCGGCGCCGGAACGGCCTACAAGCTGATGGTCAACCTGATGGGCGCGGTGCAGATCGCCGCCGCCGCCGAAGGCATGTTGATTGCCGAAAAGGCGGGGTTGGAGGCCACGGCGGTGACCGACGCCATCGCCCGCGGCGCCGCCGCCAGCCCGCAGGTGATCCGCACCACGAAACGAATGGCCGACGGCGGGCACGACAAAAACATCACGTTTTCCGGAAAATTGCGGCTGAAGGACGTGCTCTACGCGCTCGAGATGGCCGATAAGCTGGGGCAGCAAACGCCGTTCGGAAAAACCGCGCGGGACGCCTTTCAACGGCTGGCGGATGCGGGGCTCGACGAAAGGAACGAGACCAAGATCATCGATGTGCTGCGGTCACCGGGGGCCTTGAGACAGGGGGAATCGACATGACGAAAACGCTGAAAGGCGGGTGTCTTTGCGGTCGGGTGCGTTTTACCCTGAAGGGGCCGCCCCTTCGCGCCACCCACTGCCACTGCCGTATGTGCCAGTTGGCGGCGGGGGCGCCCTTCGTCACATGGGCCATCGTGCGCCAGGCCGATCTTTCCTGGACCCTGGAACCGCCCAAAATATACCCGTCTTCGGACTTCGCCGAGCGCGGCTTCTGCCCAGACTGCGGCTCAGCCCTTACCTTCCGCTTTTTGAACGAGAACAACGAAATCGACCTCGCCGCCGTCAGTTTCGATGATCCCTGCACCATCGAACCATCGGATCATATCTGGACGAAAACCCGGCCCGAATGGATCAAGCTTGCCGACGGATTGCCCGAACACGAAGGTAAGCGGGGCGGTTAGTCCTTCCTTACTCCTCCGCCTCTGCTTCGCGTTCGTTTTGGTCGAGAAACTCCAACAGCTTCGGCCAGTCTTGCCCGGGAGAGGTAAAGCTCATCGCCACGGCGGCGTCGTCCTGGATGCGGACCACGGTTCCGGTGATGTCGATGGTCCGCACCCCGCCGGCAACCGGCGCACGGACCTTGAAGGCGCCGGATGTGCCGATGGGCGGCGGGTTTTTCCAGTTTTCAATCAGAATGCCGCCGGTGGAAACATTGATCACCGGACAAACTTCGCCGGCGACGACGGCGTCAACGCAGGTCAGAGAGTAGCGCTGGTGGGCCCGTTGGAATTCGCTCATTCAAGTCCGCCCCATCCGAATCAGAAAAATTTTTTGTATTTTAACGGGCTCGGAGTAAAAAATGTCAACGGTTTCGACATCGTAAAATTCAACCATTCCGTGGATTTGACATACAATAATACGTCCCAGACATATTCCGGTTAAATACTTCCGCTAGATTATTTGCGTGGCGGACTGGAATTGAGACATAAAATAGCCCACCATTGCAAGCGACGTAGCCCGTTCGGCGTTTTTTGCCGAATACACTGATGACCTAAAACGGAAAAGAACATGGCTGTTGATAAAAATATGCATATCCTGGTCGTTGACGACTACAACACGATGCTCAGAATTCTGAAAAACCTGTTGAAACAACTCGGTTTCAACAATGTAGAGGACGCCATGGACGGTGCCCAGGCGTTAAGCAAGCTCAACTCCGCCAAGTTCGACTTCATCATTTCCGACTGGAACATGGAACCGATGACCGGCATCGAACTGCTGAGGGAAGTGCGCGCCAGCGATAATCTGAAACATATTCCCTTCATCATGATTACCGCTGAGAGCAAGACCGAAAACGTCATCGCCGCCAAGGAGGCGGGGGTTTCCAACTACATCGTCAAACCCTTCAATGCCGAAACCCTGAAGGGGAAAATGGCCTCGGTGATCGGGGCGTTTTGACGGCTAAGCGCCTCAAAGCCTCGTCACGTCCGTTTTCCGAAACGCTCTCCCCAATCCTTTAGGGCCATCAATACGGGCCCCAGTGCTTGGCCCTTGCCGGTCAGGGCGTATTCGGCCCTGGGCGGGTGGTCGGTATAGGGGCGGCTTTCAATAACCCCCTGGCGTTCCAACCCCTTGATGCGCGCCGAAAGCGTGTTCGGCGCAATTCCCTTGAGCGAACCCTCGAAATCCTTGAAACGCCGCGGGCCGAACAAAAACAAATCGCGCAGGATCAGTAACGTCCAGCGTTCCCCCACCACGTCCAGCGTCTTCGCCACCGGACAATCCATATCAAAGGGTTTGGCCATTCCGGGTACAATCTCCGACTTCCATTAAATGCCTAAGTAACTTTTTTTTGCATAGTTACTATATTTTTTATATACACTAAAGACGCTGTCGTCCACCATTGGAGACTGGATCGTCATGGCCGTCACTCCGCTGTATGCCTCCCTTCTCGCATTTCTCTATATCGCCTTGATTTTTGCCGTGATCAGAAACCGCTATCGTCTGAAGGTCAGCCTCGGAGACGGAGGCCATACAGACCTTAACCGGGTGATCCGCGGGCACGGGAATTTTTCCGAATACGTGCCGATGGCGTTACTGCTGATGGCTATTGCCGAAATTGCCAATGCCGACAAGACCCTGATCCACACCATCGGCGCCATGCTGTTGGCCGGCCGCGTGCTTCATGCCTACGCCCTGGCCATGACAGCCGAAAATATGCAGGCGCGCCGGTGGGGCATGATCCTGACCATTTTCGCCATTGCCATTGGCGCCGGCGCCTGCCTGACCATCGGGTTAGGCGTGTAATCCCCACATAAGGCCGCCCCGTTCACGCTTGCACCGCTCCTCCCTTCGTCTTAAACAATATTGAAATAACAAAACGACTTCTCGGATGGAGGACCCCCATGGACGCCAAGGTTTTTGACAAATCCCGCCTGCCCAGCCGGCATGTGACCGAAGGACCCGAGCGCGCGCCGCACCGCTCATTCCTGTATGCCATGGGCCTGACCGAAGAACAGATCAACCGGCCCCTGGTCGGCGTCGTCAGCTGCTGGAACGAAACGGCGCCTTGCAACATCACCCTGCAGCGCCAGGCCGGCGCCGCCAAGATCGGCGTCGACGCCGCCGGCGGCACGCCCCGGGAATTCACCACCATCACCGTCACCGACGGCATCGCCATGGGTCACCAGGGCATGAAATCGTCGCTCGTCAGCCGCGACGTCATCGCCGATTCCGTCGAACTCACCATGCGCGGCCATTGTTATGACGCCATGGTCGGCATCGCCGGCTGCGACAAGTCCCTGCCCGGCCTGATGATGGTCATGCTGCGCCTCAACGTGCCGTCGGTGTTCATGTACGGCGGCACGATCCTGCCCGGCCGTTTCAAGGGCCGCGACGTCACCGTGGTCGATGTCTACGAAGCCGTCGGCGAACACAGCGCCGGTAAGATGAGCGACGATGACCTGCACGCCCTGTAGCTCGCCGCTTGTCCCTCGGGCGGCTCCTGCGGCG
>JAESSX010000086.1 GCA_016763915.1 Rhodospirillales bacterium | reverse complement strand
AGGATCACCCCCAGCATCGCCCACACCAGAAAGTCGTCGGCGTCTTCCGTTGCCGTTACCTTGGGGTCCCACCGGACCAGCCGGCGCAGCAGCCGCCAGCCGAGCAGAAGCCCGGCGATATAGGCCAGCGAATACCAGCGGATCGCCAGCGGACCGAAGCTGATGAGCACCGGGTCGATGGCGGGGAAAGGAATAGCGAAGGTCATGGGGAAGGGACTCCGGTTACGTCCGCGACCGGGTTAACGGCCCGCTTTAACGATAGGGATCATCGGTATTGAGGAAATCGTTGACGTATTGCCCGACGCCGTCTTCCAGGGAGGTAAAGGGTTTGTCGTAGCCGGCGGCGCGCAGCCGATCCATTTTAGCCTCGGTGAAATACTGATACTTGGCGCGGATTTCCTGCGGCGTGTCGATGTATTCGATCTTCGCCTCCTGGCCAAGGGCATCGTAAACCGCATGGGTCAGGTCCTTGAAACTGCGCGCCTGGCCGGTTCCGCAATTGAACAGGCCATTCGCCCCGGGCGTCGCCAGCAGCCACTCGATGATATCGATGCAATCGCCGACCCAGACGAAATCGCGCAACTGGCCGCCGTCCTCAAAGTCCGGATTGTGCGATTTGAACAACGTCGCCGCCATGGCGTCGCGGGCATTGGGAAAAACCTGGGAGACGACGCTGCGCATCCGGTCCTTGTGGTATTCGTTGGGGCCGTAAACGTTGAAAAATTTCAGCCCCGCCCATTGCGGCGGGCGCGGTTCGTTGTCGGCGATCATGCGCGCGACCCGGCGGTCGAACAGGTTTTTGCTCCAGCCGTAGGCGTTCAGGGGCTGCAGGGCGGCCAGCGCCCCGATAGAAGCGTCATCATCAAAACCCTGCGCGCCATCGCCATAGGTGGCGGCGGAAGAGGCATAAATCAAACGCACCCGATGGTGGGTGCACCAACGCCAGATATCCAGGGACAGCCGGAAATTGGTATCCATGATCAGATCGACATCGGATTCAGTGGTCGATGAAATGGCGCCCATATGAACGACGGCTTCGATGTTGGAGGCATTGTCGTCGAGAAACCCGAACAGGTGTTCGGGCGCCACCACATCCCACAATTCGCGTTTGGCGATATTGCGCCATTTGTCGCCCTCGCGCAGCCGGTCACAGACAATGACCTTGCCGAGAGCACGGCGTTCCAGCGCCCAAACGACGTTTGATCCGATAAACCCAGCCCCGCCGGTGACAACATACATATTGGCGTCCCGATGTGAATTCAGAGACTTATAAGTCTCCCGGCCCCGGGCCGCAAGGTTAGGCCGTTGCGCCCGGAGCCGGGGCGGAACATAATACCGGGGAATTGGAGAACCCAGATGCAGACACGCGCAAAAATCTTCGACGACCTTGCCAAAGTCGCAGGCGGCGCCGTCTCGACCCTGAGCGGCCTCAAAGGGGAGGTCGAGAACCTGGTGCGCCAACAGGTCGAACGGTTCCTGCTGAACGTCGACATGGTTCCCCGGGACGAATTCGACGCCGTCCAGGCGATGGCCGCCAAGGCCCGGGCCGGGCAGGAAGCGTTGGAAACGCGGGTCCGTGAACTGGAGAAAAAACTGGGCATCAAGGCCCAGGCCAAATCCCAGGCCAATCCCAAGGCCAAGCCAAAAACCAAAGCCAAAGTGAAACCGGGCGCAAAAAAAACCAAGCCGAAGAAATAACCCCCGGTCCCGCACGCAGGCCGCTCACGCGGCCCTTTAGTCAAGCCTTATCCACAGAAAATTTCGATTCCGGGGCATCGGACTCTTGCGCCAGAGTCCGGCTTAGGGCAGTCTATACCTTGTGCGGATCTGTGGAGGTTCCACAATATCTGGTAGCCATCACCAAATATAGTGGCAAGCCCGTCCGATCCGGACTTCGTGCCCCGCGAGGGGCCTTGAAACAAGGGGGAGCGGGCATGGCTACACTTAACATTCACCACGAAACCTGCAATTCCAATCCGCTGGATACCGTCGAACATGTGGTCGAACACAATGACTGGGCGTTTGATCGGCGCGGCGATGATGAAATCGCCTTCCAGGTACCGGGATCATGGTGTGATTACAGCCTGTTTTTCGCCTGGAACGCAGAGGTCGGCGCCGTCCATTTCAGCTGCGCCTTCGACATGCGGGTGCCTGATGACCGGCGGCCCTTCGTGCACGAACTGCTGGCCATGGTGAACGAGAAATTGTGGATGGGTCATTTCGGCGTGTGGACCGACGAAGGCCTGCCCATGTTCCGCCACGCCATGCCCATGCGCGGCACTCAAGGGCCGGCCCGGGAACAAATCGAGGACCTGGTGGATGTGGCTATTCTCGAATGCGATCGCTTTTACCCCACCTTCCAGTACGTCATCTGGGGCGGCAATACGGCGGCGGAAGCCGTTGCCGCTGCGATGATCGAAACCGTGGGGGAAGCCTGATGGGGGACAACCGGAAGGGCTGCCGGCGGTGACGCGCGCGCCCCGACCCGATGGCTGATACGTTAGTCCTCGCCGGGTGCGGCAAAATGGGCTCGGCCCTTCTTGGCGGATGGCTGGAACGCGGCGTCGATGCGTCCGATGTGATCGTCGTCGAACCCTTCGAAGACACCGCCAACGGCGTTACGGAGCGGTTCGGCGTCGCCGTCGTCTCCAGCCCCGCCGACATCCCCGCCGACGTATCCCCTGAAACCGTGGTTTTCGCGGTCAAACCCCAATCCATGGACGACACCGTCCCCGCCTATGCCCGCTTTGCCGGCGAAGCGACGGTGTTCCTGTCCATCGCCGCCGGCAAGACCATCGATTATTTTCAAGGCTACCTGGGCCATGACGCCGCCATCGTCCGCGCCATGCCGAACACGCCCGCAGCCCTTGGCCGGGGCATCACGGTGGCGTGCGCCAACGCCAACACCGACCAGCCCCAAGTCCGCCGGTGTGACGGACTTTTGCGGGCCGTCGGCGCGGTCGCCTGGGTCGATGACGAAGGCCTGATGGATGCGGTCACCGCCGTATCGGGCAGCGGTCCGGCCTACGTGTTCCTGCTCTGCGAATGCATGGCCGAGGCCGGCATGGAGGCCGGTTTGCCAGCCGACCTGGCCCGCCAACTGGCGCGCGAAACCATTGCCGGGTCGGGCGAACTTCTGCGAGTGTCTTCCGAAACGGCGGCCGATCTCCGCACCAACGTCACCAGCCCCGGCGGCACCACGGCGGCGGCGCTCGACATATTGATGGCCGGGGACGGCCTGCGCGAATTGATGACCCGCGCCATCGCCGCCGCCACCAAGCGGTCCCGGGAACTGGCCGGATAGCCTGTCGCTTAATTCCCTACCCGATTGCCAACCCCCCCTGAAATCGGCGATAATGGT
>JAESSX010000085.1 GCA_016763915.1 Rhodospirillales bacterium | reverse complement strand
TCTTTTATTCTATTTCCGCTTTTCCCATGACGTTGGGGATGAATAGGACTATATCAATTCTATGGAAACAGCACTCTCATATCTTCTTGGTCTCGCCATGTTTGCGACGTTGGTGGTGTTGGCGACCGGTATTATTTCTTTTGCCCTGCACGGGGATTTTTACCTTCGAAACGCCAACAAACTGATGCGCATGCGCGTTATCGCACAGGGTATCGCGGTCGCTATTTTCGCACTCATCGTCTTATTGACTGTGCAGTAAGGCGGAACAGCCGTCTCGTGGTCAAACTGGATAAAATCTACACACGCGGCGGAGATGCAGGCGAAACGTCCCTGGGTGGCGGTGCCCGCGTCGCCAAGCATGACCCGAGGGTCAGCGCTTATGGTACCGCCGATGAAGCCAATGCCGTGCTCGGCCTGGCCCGCCAAACCGCCGACGGCGACACCGACGCCATGCTGGCCCGCATCCAGAACGACCTGTTCGACCTCGGCGCCGATCTGTGCCGGCCGCCGGCGGCAGAAAAGCCGGACGGCGCGCTGCGCATTAGCGAAGCCCAGGTCCAGCGCCTGGAAGACGAAATCGACGCCATGAACGAACGGCTCGAACCGTTGACGTCCTTCGTCCTGCCCGGCGGCACCGGGACGTCGGCCTGGCTGCACCTGGGCCGCACCGTGGTGCGCCGCTGTGAGCGCCTGATGACCGAACTGGCCGCCAGGGAACACGTCAACCCGGTCGCCATCCAATACGTCAACCGCCTGTCGGACCACCTGTTCGTGCTGGCCCGCATCGCCAACGACACGGGCAAAAAAGACGTGCTGTGGGTGCCCGGCGCCAACCGCTGAGGACCCCGGAAAATTGTATACAATGTTGGCTTGACCTGTCGTTTCCCACCCCTTATTGTGCAAGTGCGAAGTGAAGAAAATCATTTATTTAATGTTTAATTTCAATTAGTTACATTCTTTCAACCGACATTTCCCCCGTCAGCTCCATCGCCCTCGGGGAGGCTGATATTTTGGAAAAACATCCATGAAGATTCTGGTCGCGGTCAAACGAGTCATCGATTTCAACGTTAAAATCCGGGTCAAAAGCGACGGCACCGGGGTCGAAACCGGCAACGTCAAAATGTCCATGAACCCGTTCGACGAAATCGCCGTCGAAGAAGGGGTGCGGCTGCGCGAAGCCGGCACCGCCGACGAACTGGTCGCCGTGTCGCTGGGTGCGGCGGCGTGTCAGGAAACCATCCGCACGGCGCTGGCCATGGGCGCCGACCGCGGCATTCTGGTCGAATGCGACGGCGCGCTGGAGCCGCTGGCCGTGGCCAAGCTGTTGGCGGCCATCGCGGAACGGGAATCCCCCGACCTGATCATCGTCGGCAAGCAGGCCATCGACGACGACTGCAACCAGACCGGCCAGATGCTGGCCACCCTGCTCGGCTGGCCGCAGGGAACGTTCGCCTCGAAACTGTCGCTGGCCGACGCCAGGGCCGACGTCACGCGCGAGGTCGATGGCGGGCTGGAAACCCTGTCGCTCCGGCTTCCCGCCGTTGTCACCACCGACCTGCGCCTTAACGAGCCCCGCTATGCGTCGCTGCCCAACATCATGAAGGCCAAGAAAAAGCCCATCGATACTTTCACCCCCGACGACCTTGGCGTCGATGTCACGCCGCGCCTTGAGACGATTAAAGTGGAAGAACCCCAGGGCCGCCAGGCCGGCGTCATCGTTGCCGACGCCGCCGGGCTGGTCGAAAAACTGAAAAACGAAGCGAAGGTGATCTGATGAGCGTCCTTGTTATTGCCGAACACGATAATGAAACCCTGAAACCGGGGTCGCTGAACACTATCACCGCGGCGGCCGAACTTGGCGAAGTCACGGTGCTGATCGCAGGCGCCGATTGCCGCCCGGCGGCCGAGGCGGTTTGCTCGGTGGCCGGCGTCGCCAGGGTTCTGTTGGCGGACGATGCGGCGCTTGAACACGGCCTGGCGGAAAACCTGGCGCCGCTGGTTCAGGGCCTGGCGGCCGATTACGGCCATGTGCTCGCCCCCGCGACCACCTACGGCAAGAACCTGATGCCGCGCGTGGCGGCGTCGCTGGACGTGGCGCAGATTTCCGAAATCACCGCCGTCGTCGACGCCGATACCTTCGTTCGCCCCATTTACGCCGGCAACGCCATGGCCACGGTGAAAAGCGCCGACCCCATCAAGGTCGTCACTGTGCGCGTCACCGCGTTCGAGCCCGCCGCCACCGAGGGCGGCAGCGCCGCGATCGAGGAAATTTCCGGCGCCCAGGCCTCAAGCCTGGTCAGCTTTGTCGGCCAGGAACTGACCAAATCCGAACGCCCGGAACTGACCGGCGCCAAAATCGTTATTTCCGGCGGCCGCGGCATGCAGTCGGGCGATAATTTCAAATTGCTGGAAATCATCGCCGACAAGCTCGGCGCCGCCGTCGGGGCCAGCCGCGCCGCCGTCGACGCGGGCTTCGTTCCCAACGATTACCAGGTCGGCCAGACCGGCAAGGTCGTGGCCCCGGATCTCTACATCGCGGTCGGCATTTCCGGCGCCATTCAGCATCTCGCCGGAATGAAGGATTCCAAGGTCATCGTCGCCATCAACAAGGACCAAGACGCGCCGATCTTCCAGGTCGCCGACTACGGGTTGGTTGCGGACCTGTTCGACGTGCTGCCGGAACTGGCATCGGAACTGGACAAACAGGCCTAAAAAAGGCTCCCATAGCTCTCTTAGGATTTGAGGTACAGAATATGGCTTTGGAAATTAAAAAAATCGGCGTAGTCGGCAGTGGCCAGATGGGCAAGGGCATCGCCCATGTGTGTGCCGTGGCGGGATACGACGTCCACCTGATGGACACCAGTGAAGACGTTCTGGCTCTGGCCGTTCCCGCTATCGAAAAGGGCATGGACCGCCTGGTGGCCAAGGAAAAGATGTCGGCCTCCGACAGGGACGACGCCCTCAAGCGGATTTCCACCGGCACCGAAATGGGCGCGTTCAAGGATTGTCAGTTGGTGATCGAGGCCGCCACCGAGGACGAACAGGTCAAGAAGGGCATCCTCAAGGAATTGTGCCAGATTATCGCCGACGACGCCCTGATCGCGTCGAACACGTCGTCCATTTCGATCACCCGGCTGGCCGCCAAGACCGACCGGCCGGGCAAAATCGTCGGCATGCATTTTATGAACCCGGTGCCGCGCATGGAACTGGTGGAATTAATCCGCGGCATCGCCACCGACGAAGACACCTACAAAATCATCCGCGAACTGGTGGTGAAACTCGGTAAGACCCCGGTCAACGCCGAGGATTTTCCGGCCTTCATCGTCAACCGCATCCTGCTGCCGATGATCAACGAAGCGGTCTATACGCTGTATGAAGGCGTCGGCTCCGTGAAGGCGATCGACAGCGCCATGAAGCTCGGCACCCACCACCCCATGGGGCCGCTGGAACTGGCCGATTTCATCGGGCTGGACACCTGTCTCGCGGTCATGCACGTGCTGCACGAAGGCCTCGCCGACACCAAGTACCGGCCCTGTCCGTTGCTGGTGAAATACGTCGAAGCCGGCTGGCTGGGCCGTAAATCCGGCAAGGGCTTCTACGACTATTCGGGCGACGAGCCGGTCCCGACGCGCTAAGACCGGCCCTAGCTCTTTGTTTTAACGCAAATTCGTCGTCGCAAATGAACCCATTTGCTCGGGATTTGCTTTTTTTAACGCAAATTCGTCGTCGCAAATGAACCCATTTGCTCGGGATTTGCTTTTTTTAACCGCAAATTCGTCGTCGCAAATGAACCCATAAAAAGTGGAAAGAAGGCGCCGGGCCGCCCCAGGCCTTCTTTTTCTATTGGCTTAAACTGGAAAAAAGTATACCGAGCGTAGCGAGGGACTTTTTTCCAAGATAGTCAGTGCAGCTCGGCGCGCAGCTTCTGGCGGTAGACGTCGAGCACGACGCGCTTGCCTTTTTCTTCCTTATGCCAGAACTGCCAGCCGTTGCAGGCGGGCGCCTTTTGCACGAAGGCGCCGACCTGATGAATGGAACCCTTGAAATCGGCGCTGATCAGGGTGCCGTCGGCGCGCACCCGGGCCTTGTGGCGGCCCCGGTTGTCGGTCAGCGTGGCGCCCGGTTTGACGATGCCCCGTTCGACCAGCCAGCCGAAGGGAATGCGCGGCTCGGACCGTTTGGCCGGCGTCGACAGCAGTTCGTCCTCGGCCACCTGGCGGACACGGGCCAGGCGGCTTTGCGCCAACGCGATATAGTCGGGGTCGCGTTCGATGCCGACGTAACGCCGCCCCAGTTTCTTGGCCACGGCGCCGGTGGTGCCGGAACCGAAAAACGGGTCGAGGACCACGTCGCCGACCTCGGTCGAGGCCAGGATCGCCCGGTGCAACAGGGATTCCGGCTTTTGCGTCGGGTGCGCCTTCTTGCCGTCTTTTTTCAGCCGTTCCGGGCCGGTACACAGCGGCAACAACCAGTCCGAGCGCATCTGCAGATCGTCGTTGAGGTTTTTCATCGCTTCGTAATTGAAGCGGTAGCGCGAGTCCTTGTCGCGCGCGCACCAGATCAGCGTCTCGTGGGCGTTGGTAAAGCGCCGCCCGCGGAAATTGGGCATCGGGTTGGTTTTGCGCCAGATCACGTCGTTGAGGATCCAGAAACCCAGGTCCTGCAGCGTCGCGCCGACACGGAAAATATTGTGGTAGGACCCGATCACCCACAACGACCCGTCCGGCTTCAGCAGCCGGCGCGCCTGGGAAAGCCAAGCGGCGGTGAATTTGTCATAGGCCCGGAAGGTTTCGAATTGGTCCCAATCGTCATCAACGCCGTCGACGCGCGACTGGTTGTTGGGGCGCAGCAACTCGCCGCTCAATTGCAGATTATAAGGCGGATCGGCGAAAACCATGTCCACCGACGCGTCCGGCAACGACGCCATAACCTCCAGGCATTCACCCTGAAGGATCACACCGCCATCGTTGAAATTCAGTTCTTTTTCGCCGGCACCTTTACTGGCGGACCGTTTTTTACCGGATCCGGTTTTCCTGGTGGCGGTTTTTTTGCCTTTTATTTTTGCGACACTTCCCATGAGCGTGACAATGGGCAAGCACGGACTCTGCGTCAACAATTAAATGGAATCAAAGGGTTATGAGGATTCCTTAAGACCATATGTAGGAGTCACTGGATTCGCGACCCCCCATATCTAGTGCCTAGAGCCCCAAAATTTTTCGGATCGGCGCGTAGCTCCTGCGGTGTTCAGGGGTCACCCCATGGGCCGCCAGGGC
>JAESSX010000005.1 GCA_016763915.1 Rhodospirillales bacterium | reverse complement strand
TTTTCGTCGGCGACATCGGGGATTTCCTGGACCGCGGCACCGCCGACGAGCCGTTCGGCTGCGTCGTCCTGCTCGACGTGTTCGAGCGTTTTTCCGCCGGCGACGGGGTCCGGCTGTTACAAAAGATCAAGACCGTGCTGGCGCCCAAAGGCCGGGTCGTTATCCGGGTGCCCAACATGAGCTCGCCCTGGGGCGGCATCCACCAGTTCGCCGATCTCACGCACAAGACGGCCTTCACCCCCAACAGCCTGGAGCAGTTGGCCCAGGCGGCGGGGTACCGAGCGACCGCTTTCCTGCCGCAGCGCCGCGGCAGCCCGTTCCGGCGCTTCGCCGAAGACGCCCTGCATGGGTTTCTGTCCATGATTCTGGCCGTCACCCCGGTGGTCTGGACGCCCAACATGATTGCCGTGCTTGAAGTGGAAACCGGCGACTAAGCCACCTTGCCGTGGCAGTGCTTGTACTTTTGCCCCGAGTTGCACGGGCACGCCGCGTTGCGCGACACCCGGCCCCAGGTCGCGGGGTTGTCGGGGTCGAGGGTGGCCGCAGCCTGGCGGCTGGTGACCGGCGCGATTTGAGCTAATTCTCCCTCCTCGCCTTCGTAGGCTTCGAAGGCCTGGAAGGCGGGGTCCTCGCGGGTTTCGGTCATTTCCTGTTCGGGCCTGTTGAGCTGCGCCAGGTCGAGGCCGTCCACTTCCATTTCCACATGGGACATGACCTGGGTCACCCGCTCGCGCAGCATGTTCAGCATATCCTCGAACAGGTTGAAGGCCTCGCGCTTGTATTCGTTCAGGGGGTCGCGTTGGGCATAGGCCCGCAGCCCGATGCCCTCGCGCAGATGATCGAGGGTCAGCAGATGATCCTTCCACAGCTGATCGAGCAACTGCAACAGCAGGCTTTTTTCCACGTCGCGCATGATCTCGGCGCCATAGACGTCGGCCTTGGCTTTCATCCGGTCCTCGACCGCCTTTGACAAACGCTCGTGGATTTCCGCGTCGGCGATGCCTTCTTCCTTGGCCCAGTCGGCGATCGGCAGATCGAGGGCGAAGATGCGCAACGCTTCTTCATGCAGCGTTTCGATGTTCCACTGTTCGGCGTAGGCCTTTTCCGGAATGCATTGGGCGACCAGGTCGTCGAGAACCTGCTGGCGCATGCCGGCGATGTCCTCGGACACGTCCTCGACGGACATCAGTTCCTTGCGCTGTTCGTAGATGACCTTGCGCTGGTCGTTCATCACGTCGTCGAATTTCAGCAGGTTCTTGCGGATTTCGAAGTTGCGCGCCTCGACTTTCTGCTGGGCTTTTTCCAGCGCCTTGTTGACCCACGGATGGATGATGGCCTCGCCTTCCTCCAGCCCCAGCTTCTGCAGCATGCTGTCGATGCGCTCGGAGCCGAAAATCCGCATCAGGTCGTCTTCCAGCGACAGGAAGAAGTTGGACGCCCCGGGGTCGCCCTGGCGTCCGGAGCGGCCGCGCAGCTGGTTGTCGATGCGGCGGCTTTCGTGGCGTTCGGTGCCGATCACCATCAGCCCGCCGGCCTCGAGCACAACCTTTTTGAAATAGATGATTTCTTCGCGGATGCGGCGCGCGCCCAGGTCGTGCGCTTCGGAGCCTTCCGTTTCCTTGACCTCCTGGGCAATGCGCATGTTGACGTTGCCGCCGAGTTGAATGTCGGTGCCGCGGCCGGCCATGTTGGTGGCGATGGTGACCGAGCCCGGCGCGCCGGCCTGGGCGATGATCATGGCTTCCTGTTCGTGATAGCGCGCGTTGAGCACGTTGTGCTTGACCTTGTTCTTCTTCAGCAGGTCCGCCAGGTGCTCGGATTTCTCGATGCTGACGGTGCCGACCAGGACCGGCTGGTTGCGTTTCTGGCACTCGCCGACCAGCTCGATGATGGCGGCGTCCTTTTCCTCCACCGTGCGGTAGACCTCGTCGTCGTTGTCGACGCGCACGCAGGACACGTTGGTCGGAATGTCGATGACCTCGAGCCCGTAAATCTCGGAAAACTCGCCGGCTTCGGTCATCGCCGTTCCGGTCATGCCGGCCAGCTTGGGATACATGCGGAAATAGTTCTGGAAGGTGATCGACGCCAGGGTCTGGTTTTCCAGCTGCACTTCGGCGTTTTCCTTGGCTTCCAGGGCCTGGTGCAGGCCTTCGGAATAGCGCCGGCCCTCCATCATGCGCCCGGTGAACTCGTCGATGATGATGACCTTGTTGTCCTTGACGATGTAATCGGTGTCGCGCTTGAACAGTTTGTGCGCGCGCAGCGCCTGGTTGGTGTGGTGCACCAGCGACACGTTGTTGAGGTCGTACAGGTTGCCCTCGGTGATCAGGCCGGCGTCTTTAAGCAACTGTTCGATGTTTTCCGTGCCGGTTTCGGTCAGGGTCACGGCGCGGGCCTTCTCGTCCTTCTCGTAATCATCGGGGCCGAGCTTCGGGATCAGCTTGTCGATGGCTTCATAGAGCTCGGACACGTCCTCGGTGGAGCCCGAGATAATCAGCGGCGTGCGGGCTTCGTCGACGAGGATGGAATCGACCTCGTCGACGATGGCGTACGAAAACGGCCGCTGCACCATGTCATCGAGGGAAAACTTCATGTTGTCGCGCAGGTAATCGAAGCCGAGCTCGTTGTTGGTGCCGTAGGTGACATCGCAGGCGTAGGCTTCCTGGCGTTCGAGGTCGTCCTTGTCGTTGGTGATGACGCCGACGCTGAGCCCCAGAAAGTTGAAGATGCCGCCCATCCATTGGGAGTCGCGTTCGGCCAGGTAGTCGTTGACGGTGACCACGTGGATGCCTTCGCCGCCCAATGCGTTGAGATAGACCGGCATGGTGGAGACCAAAGTCTTGCCTTCGCCGGTGCGCATTTCGGCGATCATGCCCCGGTGCAGGACCATGCCGCCGAGCAGTTGCACGTCGAAGGGGCGCTCGCCCAAAACCCGTTTGGCCACTTCGCGCACGGTGGCGAAGGCGTCAACCAGCAGGTCGTCCAGGCTTTCGCCTTGGCTTAGGCGTTCCTTGAGCCACGGCGTGCGCGCAGCCAGATCGGCGTCGCTCAATGCCTCCAGCGACGGTTCCAACCCATTGATGGCCTGGACATCCTTGTCCAGACTCTTGAGAAAACGCTCGTTAGCGGAGCCAAACAGACGCTTGGCGATGGCTTCCAACATTCAGAGGCATCCTGGAATTCTTGAAAGAAAACGGCTGACGGCGGAGGATGTTGCGTGTTCATCCCACACCATGAAATAGTCCGCAAAAGAGATAGAGTCACAACCCCCCGATGTCAATGCAGGGCGGGGGGGTATCACCACCATCGTCCTCAAGCCCGATTGCGCCGGGGCTGGAAGGAACTTCCTTTGCGTTTTACTGAAAATGCCGGGATTTTCGTTGTACGGAACGTCAGCGGGGGCGGATTTCGCGCACGATGGTGTGCGCCGCGCGCATGGCGTCCCGGCGCGCCATTCCAACGGGCATGCGCGGGTCATACAGAATCCGCAACAACAGCCGGTCATGGCCGGTCAGCTCGAAATAGCGGCTGGAATCGTTGAAAATGGATGGCCGGACACTGTTGGAATCATTGACCAGGCCCATCACCTGGGTCAGTTCCTCGACCACGCAGGCGCGCAGCGTCTTGCGCTCATCATAGGCCGGAAACAGGATCACGGCGGTTCTGATCTCGTCGCCCTTCTTGAAGAACTGCGCCTCGCAGGTCGAGACGCCGCTGTTCAGGCGGCGCAGCGACGGGTCCATTTTACCGCCCAGTTGTTGGCGGACCACGGCGGTCAATTCGCGCATCGGGTAATACAGCAGGAACATGTTGAAGCTTTTGGCGTTGAGCCCCCTGGCCAGCCGCTTTTCGCGGCGCATCCTGTCCGAATAGGCCAGCCTTGCGGGGTGCCCGGTAATTTTGGAAAGCTCGGCCAGGTGCTGGCGGACAAAGTCCTCGAAATAGGCCGGCGGATTGCCGTCGATGCGGGCGATCACGGGGTTTCGCCATTTGCGGATGCGCTCAAAGCGCTGCTGGGTGTATTCATTGCCGAAGGCGATGATATTGAAATTGCGGACGATTTCGGCATTGCTCAGGCGTTCGCCGGCGCCGGCCCGGATGGGGAACAACACCGCTGTTGCCAAAACGACGGCCAGTCCGATGCCCCAAAGCCCAGATTTTCCCATGTTCCGGCCCATATCCGGCCCGCCTCAGCAATGAAAGGACGGCTTCCATCCTATCCACTACGCCGACTGGGGGCAAAACACGGCCCCCGCGCACGGGTTCCCCGGTCCTTCGAAACCGAGGGAATCCGAACACTTTAACCGGCCGCTTCATGCCGGGAAATCCACCGGGGCGGTGGTCTTGAAACCGCCCGCGACCCTGTGTTTTCGTCCTGATTTTCGCCACCCTTGGCCTTGTTCCGGGGCGGTCTTTGTGCATGATGCGCTGAGCTTGTTTGTGGCCGTTCTTGAAGGGACCGATTGTTATGTTTTTGCGTTTTGCAATTCCCGTACTGCTGGCAGCCGTTTTTGCCGCGCCACTGGGGTCCGCTTCAGCTGCCGAAAACCCGGTGGTCGCCATCGTCAACGGTACCGAAATCCGCCTTTCCCAGGCCAAGGCCGCGCACAAGAGCCTGCCGGACCAGTATCAGCGCGTGCCCTTCGACGCGATCTTTCCGGGCCTGGTCGACAGCCTCATCGACACCTACCTGTCAGAAATCGCCGCGCGCCGGAACAAGCTGCATGAAACGCCGGAATTCAAGGAGCAAATGGCGCGCATCGCCAAACAGGTCCTGCAACGCATGATGCTGAACAAGATCATGAAGGAGGCCATCACCGACGCCGCCGTGCGCGCGCGCTACGAGGCCGAAATCAAGAACGTCGCCCCGGCCGAGGAAATCCTGGCGCGCCATATCCTGCTCAAGACCGAGGACGAAGCCAAGGCGGTCATCGCCGAGCTGGACAAGGGCGGTGATTTCGCCGATCTGGCGAAACGGAAATCGACCGGCCCGTCGGCCAGCGACGGCGGCAAACTGGGCTTCTTCGGCAATGGACAGATGGTGCCGGAATTCGAGACGGCCGCCTTCGCCTTGAAAACCGGGACCTACACGGACAAGGCCGTAAAAACACAGTTCGGCTGGCACGTCATCAAGGTCGATGAGCGGCGCAAGGCCGAAGTCCCCAGCTTCGAAAAAATGGAACAGGGACTGCGCGACGCAATGTTTCAGGAAGCCGGGGCGGCTTATATTGCGAAGCTGAGAGAGGGGGCGAAAATTGCCCGCTTCAACCCCCGACGGCACGCCCCGGGAACAGAAAAAACCGGCCGCCAGCGCGGGGACCGCAAAGTAGCCTTCGGGCACCCCCCGCGCTCGCTTCCAGACCAACCGGAGGCTCCGCCATGAGTCCGAAATCTTCTGAGACCAAAATTTCGCCGCTGGCGCCCGATTCCTTTCCGGCGATGCCGGTGGTGCCGGGGGTGCTGTTGTCGTCGGGCGCCTGCGGGCTGAAGAAAAACGGCCAAAGCGACCTGATGTTCGTCGAACTGGCCGACGGCGCCACGGTCGCCGGCGTGTTCACCCAATCGCTGACGGCGTCGGCCCCGGTGCAATGGTCGAGGAAGGCGCTCCGGGGCGGGCTGGCGCGCGGCCTGGTCGTCAACTCGGGCGGCGCCAACGTGTTTACCGGGCCGACCGGCCTGGCGGCGGTGGAACAGACCGTCGAGACCGCCGCCGACCTGCTGGCGACCCGGCCGTCGAAAATCTTCGCCGCCTCCACCGGGGTCATCGGTGAGCCGCTGGCCGTGGAAAAAATCACCACCGCCCTGCCGGACTTCAAGGCCGCCCTCGCGGGTGCGGACTGGAACGGCGCGGCGCGGGCAATCATGACCACCGACACGTACCCCAAGGGCGCCACGGCTAAGGCGGACATCGGCGGCGTCACCGTCACCCTTAACGGGATCGCCAAGGGCTCGGGCATGATCCACCCCGACATGGCGACTATGCTGGCGTTCGTGTTTACCGACGCGGCGCTGCCCTCGGGCGTGCTGCAGACGCTTCTGGCGGCGTCGGTGGACCGCTCGTTCAACTCCATCACCGTCGATTCCGACACCTCGACCAGCGACACCGTGCTGCTGTTCGCCACCGGCGCCGGCGGAGACCACCAGGCCGTTGCCTCGGGCGACGATCCCGTCCTCGACGATTTCAAGGCGGCCCTTGATCAGGTGACCACTGACCTCGCGCATCAGGTCGTGCGCGACGGCGAAGGCGCGACCAAGTTCATCACCGTTTCCGTCACCGGTGCGGAGTCCGCCGACGCCGCCAAGCGCATCGGCTTTTCCATCGCCACCTCGCCGCTGGTCAAGACCGCCGTCGCCGGCGAAGACGCCAACTGGGGCCGCATCGTCATGGCCGTCGGCAAGGCCGGCGAAGCCATCGACGCCGACAATCTGGCGATCACCATCGGCGGCGTCCCGGTGGCCTTGAGGGGCGGGGCCATTCCGGGCTTTGACGAGACCCCGGTTGCCGAGCACATGAAGGGGTCCGACATCACCATTACCGTCGATGTCGGGCTCTCGGGAGATAGTGGCGGCGGTGAGGCCACCGTCTGGACCTGCGACCTGACCCACGAATATATCGCGATCAATGCCGATTACCGGTCCTGACAACGGCTGCTTCGGGGCCGAATTCAAACGCCCGGACGGCCGGGCGGAAACGGTCCTTGTGGTCGCCGTGGCGCTGGTCGACATCGATGGCCGCGTGCTCATCGCCAGACGCCCCGAAGGCAAGGCGCTGGCGGGCTTGTGGGAATTTCCCGGCGGCTAGGTCGATGACGGAGAATTGCCCGAATCCGCCCTGGTCCGCGAGTTGCAGGAAGAACTGGGCATCGACATCACCGAAAGCTGCCTGGCCCCCCTGACCTTCGCCTCGCATGTCTATGACGACTTCCACCTGTTGATGCCGCTTTATGTGTGCCGGGTGTGGAAGGGCGAGATCGAGCCCCGCGAAGGCCAGCAGTTGAAATGGGTGCGCCCGGTGCGGCTCACCGACTACGATATGCCGCCCGCCGACGTGCCGCTCGTCGCCATGCTGCGCGATCTGTTGTAGGCTTCTTTCCATGCCGGATAAAATCTTCACCGCCGCCGTCCTCATCATCGGCAATGAAATCCTGTCGGGCCGCACCCAGGACACCAACGTGCAATACCTGGCCCAGGGCCTGGGCGAGGTTGGCGTGCGGGTGGCCGAGGTGCGCGTCATTCCCGACGTCGAGGACGACATTGTCGCCGCCGTCAACGCCTTGCGCGCGCGCTTCGATTACGTGTTCACCACCGGCGGCATCGGACCGACCCACGACGACATCACGGCGGCCGCCGTGGCCAAGGCTTTCGGCGTCGCTGTGGTGCGCAGCGCCGAGGCCGAAGCCCTGTTGCGGGCGCGCTATAAACCTGAGGACATGACCGAGGCGCGGCTGAAAATGGCCGAGGTGCCCGACGTTCCCGGCGGCGCCGCGCTGATCGAAAACCCGGTGTCGGTGTCGCCCGGGTTCCGGGTCGAAAACGTGTTCGTGCTGGCGGGCGTGCCGCGCATCATGCGGGCCATGTTCGACGGCCTGAAGGGGGGGCTGCGCGGCGGGGCGCCGGTGCTGTCCAGATCCATCGAGGCCCATGTTCCCGAAGGCATCGTCGCCGAACGGCTGGCCGCGGTCCAGAAACATTACCCGGATGTCGATATCGGCAGCTATCCGTTTTTCCGCAACGACCGGCTCGGCACCTGCCTGGTGGCGCGCTCGCCCGATCCTGCAAGGCTGGATGCTGTGATCGACGCCATCGAAGCCCTGGTCCGCGAACTCCCCGGCGAGGCGAACAAGCCGAAGGATTAGCCCTCCATTTCACACTTTGAGCGCCATATCGGGGTACGGGAATGTGATTTCGCCCGGAATCAGAAACTATTCCCATGACGGTGATAATTAGGTAGGCTGGTGAAAGCCTTGAAGGTTATCCGGGAAACATCGGTTAGATGATAACCCGGCCTTAAGCGTTGCAAACACGCTCTTATTTTAAAAAAAATAATAAAAAACAAACACTTTGGGAGGAACGAATGAGAAGCATTACGTACGTAATGGCGGCGCTGGCCGCCGTTTTTTTGA
>JAESSX010000084.1 GCA_016763915.1 Rhodospirillales bacterium | reverse complement strand
GAACAAGCGGGCCCTGGACCCGGTCGCGCATTTTCACCTGACCAATGGCGCGCGCATGGAAAAGCTGAATTGGCGCAGCGATCTGTCGCCCCGGGGCGTCAAAAACGCCGGCGCCATGATGATCAATTACCTTTATGACCTGTCCAGCGTCGAGGACAACCACGAGGCCTACACGTCGACCGGCGAGGTCGCGGCCTCGCCCGCCGTGCGCGGCCTCCTGAAAGGCTGATCAAAGAGCATGGACAGACGCATTGACAGGCCGGGGTCATTGTATAATGTTGCGCGCCCGTGGTTATTACGGGGTTCGTTTGCCAAGTTTCCGCGGGCGTGGTGGAATTGGTAGACACGCAGGCTTTAGGTGTCTGTGACGCAAGTCGTGGGGGTTCGAGTCCCTCCGCCCGTACCACTACGTTTTTTTCAATCTTGAATCTGAGAGTTTTATGCAGGTTACCGAAACCAAATCCGAAGGATTGACCCGTGAATACAAGGTCGCCCTTCCAGCCAAAGATATCGAAGATAAAATCAGCCTCCGTCTCCAGGAACTGACGAAAACAGTCACCCTGCCCGGATTCCGGCCCGGCAAGGTTCCCGTCTCAGTGTTGCGCCAGAAATACGGCCCGTCGGTGATGGGCGAGATCCTCGAGCGCGCGGTCAATGAGTCGTCGCAACAGGCGATGACTGAAAAAGGCCTTCGCCCTGCGATGCAGCCGGAAATAGAAATCACTTCGTTCGAGGCCGGCAAGGACCTGGAATACACGATTTCCGTTGAAATCCTGCCCGAAATCACGCCCACGGATTTTTCCAAGATCAAGGTGGAACGCCTGGTGCCCAACACCAACCAGGCGGAAATCGACACCGTTCTGGAAAATCTGGCCAAGAGCCACGGCGAATCCAAAATCCTGTCGGAGAACCGCAAAAGCAAGGACGGCGACGTCCTGCTGATTGACTTTTTAGGCCGCGTCGACGGCGTCGAATTCGCCGGCGGCAAGGCCGAAGACTATGAGCTGACTTTGGGGACCGGAACCTTCATTCCCGGCTTCGAGGAACAACTGACCGGCGTAAAGGCCGGTGACAAGGTCGACGTCAAGGTGACGTTCCCGGAAAACTACGGCGCCGCCGAACTGTCCGGCAAGGAGGCCGTGTTCGAGGTCACCGTCCATGAACTCAAAGAAACCGTGCCCGCCGCCATCGACGACGAACTGGCCAAGAAAGTCGGCATGGAATCCCTCGACACCCTGAAGAAATCCATCCAGGAGGAACAGGAACGCGAGTTCAAAAACATGGCCCGCATGACGCTCAAGCGCGAACTGCTGGACAAACTGGCCGAGACCCATGACTTCGAAGTGCCGGGGAAACTCCTGGAACGGGAATACGAATCCATCTGGTCCCAGTATGAGGAACGGCGTAAAACCGCCGCCGCCTCCGGCCAGCCGGCGCCCGATGACAACGGAAAGTCCGAGGATGAACAAAAGCAGGACTTCCGTAAAATCGCCGAACGCCGCGTCCGGCTGGGATTGTTGATGTCCGAGGTCGGACGCGTCAACAATGTTGAAATTTCCCAGGAAGACATCAACCGTCAGCTGATGGCCGAAGCCAAGAGCCAGCCTGGGCGCGAGCAGGAAGTCATCGACTACTTCAAAAACAACCCGCAGGCCATGGAACAGCTGTCGGCCCCGGTGTATGAGGAAAAAGTCGTCGATTTCATTCTCGAAAAGGCTACGGTGACCGATAAGAAGGCCACCATGGAAGACCTGATCAAGGCTCTTGAGACCAACGACGAGGATAAACCGGAAGCCAAGGCCAAAACTAAGGCCAAGTCGAAGCCCAAAAAGGCCCCGAAGACGGACAAGACGGCGAAAAAGAAACCCGCCAAGAAAGATTAAGTAAATCCGGCCCACCCCGGGCAAAACGAGGAATGCCGCCAAGATGATCGACCCGATTGATACGTATATGAACAACCTTGTTCCCATGGTCGTAGAGACGACCAACCGGGGCGAGAGGGCCTATGACATCTATTCGCGCCTGTTGAAGGAACGCATCGTTTTCCTCACCGGCGGCGTTGACGATGGTGTCGCCAGCCTGATTCGCGCGCAACTATTGTATCTGGAATCGGAAAACCCGACCAAGGACATCGCGTTATACATCAATTCGCCGGGCGGTATCGTTACCGCGGGGTTGGCGATTTACGACACCATGCGTTACATCCGCCCGGACGTGTCCACCGTCTGCATCGGCCAGGCGGCCTCCATGGGGTCGTTGTTGCTGTGCAGCGGAGCCAATGGCAAGCGCTACTCGCTGCCCAACGCCCGCATCATGATGCACCAGCCCTCCGGCGGCGCCCAGGGGCAGGCCACCGATATCGAGATCCAGGCCCGCGAAATCCTGTCGCTGCGCAAAAGGCTGAACCAGATCTACGTCGAACACACCGGGCAATCCATGGAGGTCATCGAGGAAACCGTCGAACGCGACCGCTTCATGAGCCCGAACGATGCCCTGGAATTCGGCCTTGTCGACGAAGTCGTTTCCAGCCGTCCGTCCAAGGACGATGACGACAATGGCAACGACGACAATGGCGATACTAAGAAAAATGGCAAGAAAGCCGACGACGATTAAGTAAATTAAAACGTTTTTCCGGCAATCTTGCGATCCAAACGACCCCCCGGTCTTGTCATTTTTTACTGGAAAAAAGCACGCGTTCGGCACAAGGGGCTTGTTTAATATTGTTCCCGTATATTTTTTGGGTGTTGAATGGGCCGACGCCAAGCGGGTAAAATGAAAAGAAACGGGGTGGGGTCGGCATACCGAACGGAGTCTTCATGAGTAAATCCACCGGCGGCGATTCAAAAAATACCCTTTACTGCTCTTTCTGCGGCAAGAGTCAGCATGAGGTCCGCAAGCTGATTGCCGGGCCAACCGTGTTCATCTGCGATGAATGCGTTGAGTTGTGCATGGATATCATCCGCGAAGAGTACAAGACCGATCTCGTCAAATCGGGCGACGGCGTTCCGACGCCGTCCGACATCTGCACCGTGCTGGACGATTACGTCATCGGACAAAATCACGCCAAGCGCGTTTTGTCGGTGGCCGTGCACAATCACTACAAACGGCTCAACCACATTTCCAAGAACAACGATGTGGAACTGGCCAAGTCCAACATCCTGCTGATCGGCCCGACCGGCTGCGGCAAGACCCTGTTGGCGCAGACCCTGGCCCGCATTCTCGACGTTCCGTTCACCATGGCCGACGCGACGACGCTGACCGAAGCCGGCTATGTCGGAGAGGATGTCGAAAACATCATTCTCAAACTGCTGCAGTCCGCCGACTATAATGTCGAGCGCGCCCAGCGCGGCATCGTCTATATCGACGAGGTCGACAAGATTTCCCGTAAATCGGATAACCCGTCGATCACGCGCGACGTGTCCGGCGAAGGCGTCCAGCAGGCCTTGCTGAAAATCATGGAAGGCACCGTCGCCAGTGTTCCGCCGCAGGGCGGGCGCAAACATCCGCAACAGGAATTCCTGCAGGTCGACACGACCAATATCCTGTTTATCTGCGGCGGTGCGTTTGCCGGCCTGGACAAGATCATTTCGGCGCGCGGTGAAGGCACGACCATTGGTTTCGGCGCCGACGTGCGCGGACCCGACGACCGCAACACCGGTGAAATCCTGTGTGACGTGGAACCCGAAGACCTGCTGAAATTCGGCCTGATTCCCGAATTCGTCGGCCGTCTGCCGGTGCTCGCCACGCTGGAAGACCTGGACGAGGATTCGCTGGTGGAAATCCTGACCAAGCCCAGAAACGCGCTGGTCAAACAATATCAACGCCTGTTCGAGATGGAAGACGTCGGCCTGACGTTTTCCGATGATGCGCTCAGCTCCATTGCCACCGCCGCGGTGGCCCGCAAGACGGGCGCGCGCGGGCTTCGCTCGATCATGGAAAACATCCTGCTCGACACCATGTTCGAATTGCCGGGGCTGGAAGACGTCGAGGAAGTCGTCATCAGCCGCGAGGTCGCCGACGATACCGCCAAGCCGCTTTATATCTATTCCGACCGCCAGGACGATGTGGAGACCAGCGTCTGATCGGGCCTGTTTCATGGACCGGTGCGATTCGACCGGTTTCCAGGCGCCATGAGACAGCGGTGCCCTTGAATTCCTTGTTCCGCAAGACCACCTATGGCTTAGACTTTTGCCGCTTGGGCCATCGGCGTTCGCGTATCCTTGCTCCCTCGGAAGTAGCGGCCAACATTTAATTTAAAGAAGGTGGAAATTTAGTGACCTACCAAGTCGATATGTATCCCGTTCTTCCGCTCCGTGACATTGTTGTCTTCCCGCACATGATCGTGCCCCTGTTCGTCGGCCGCGACAAATCGGTCCGCGCGCTTGAGGACGTCATGAAAGACGACAAGCAGATCCTTCTGGTGGCGCAGAAAAATGCCGCCCAGGACGATCCCTCGGCGGACGACATCTACGAGGTCGGCACCGTTTCCACGGTTTTGCAATTGCTGAAATTGCCGGACGGCACGGTGAAGGTTCTGGTCGAAGGCGTGCGCCGCGCCAAAATCACCCGCTATGAGGACAACGAAAACTTTTTTCTTGTCGAAGGCGAGTTGATCCCCGAGGACGAAGGCCCCAAGGATGAACTGGAAGCCCTCGGCCGCACGGTGGTGACCCAATTCGAGAAATACATCAAGCTCAACAAAAAAATCCCGCCCGAGGTCCTGGTTTCCATCAACCAGATCGAAGACCCGGGCAAGCTGGCCGATACGGTGGCGTCGCACCTGGCGCTGAAGATTTCCGAGAAGCAGGAGCTTCTGGAAACCGAAACCGTCGCCGAGCGCCTGGAGCAGGTGTTCGCCCATATGGAAGCCGAGATCGGCGTCCTGCAGGTCGAAAAGAAAATCCGCAGCCGGGTCAAGCGCCAGATGGAAAAGACCCAGCGCGAGTACTATTTGAACGAACAACTGAAGGCGATCCAGAAAGAACTCGGCGAAACCGACGAGGGCCGGGACGAAACCTCCGAGATCGAGGAAAAGATCGCCAAGACCAAGCTTTCCAAGGAAGCCCGCGAAAAGGCGACTGCCGAGTTGAAAAAGCTCAAATCCATGTCGCCCATGTCGGCCGAGGCCACGGTGGTGCGCAACTATCTGGATTGGATGCTGTCGATTCCGTGGAAGAAGCGCACCCGTTTCAAGAAGGATATCAAGAAGGCCGAGGCTATCCTCAACGCCGATCATTACGGGCTGGAAAAGGTCAAGGAACGGATCGTCGAATATTTGGCCGTGCAGCAGCGCACCAACAAGGTGTCGGGCCCCATTCTGTGTCTGGTCGGGCCTCCGGGCGTCGGCAAAACTTCGCTCGGGCAATCCATCAGCAGGGCTACCGGGCGCAACTTCGTGCGCATGTCGCTTGGCGGCGTGCGCGACGAATCCGAAATTCGCGGCCACCGGCGAACCTATATCGGTTCCATGCCCGGCAAGATCATCCAGGGCATGAAGAAGGCCAAGGCCTCCAATCCATTGTTCCTTCTCGACGAAGTCGACAAGATGGGCCAGGACTGGCGCGGCGACCCGGCCTCGGCGCTGCTGGAAGTGCTCGACCCGGAACAGAACAACGCCTTCAACGACCATTACCTTGAGGTCGATTACGATCTGTCGGACGTGTTCTTCGTGACCACGGCGAATACGCTGAATATCCCGCCGGCGTTGCTCGACCGGATGGAAATCATCCGCCTGTCCGGCTATACCGAAGACGAAAAGGTTGAAATCGCAAAGCGCCACCTGATCCCGAAGCAGATCGAAAATCACGGCCTCAAGAAAGGCGAATGGAGCATTTCCGATACCGGCCTCAAGGACCTGATCCGCTATTACACCCGGGAATCCGGGGTGCGGAACCTGGAACGCGAACTCGCCAACCTGGCCCGCAAGGGGATCAAGGATATCCTGGTCACCAAGAAAAAAGACAAGACCGTGGCCGTGACCCGGCGCAACCTCAGCAAATGGGCCGGGGTCAGGAGATACCGCTACGGCGAAATCGAAACGGACGACCTGGTTGGCGTTACCACCGGTCTCGCCTGGACCGAAGTCGGTGGCGAGTTGCTGTCCATCGAGGCGGTCACGGTGCCCGGCAAGGGCAAGATGACGATTACCGGCAAGCTCGGCGACGTGATGACCGAATCCATTCAGGCCGCGCGCTCCTTCGTGCAGTCCCGTGCGGGACAGTTCGGCGTGCATCCGTCGCTGTTCGTGAAAAAGGATATCCACGTCCACGTCCCCGAAGGCGCCACGCCCAGGGACGGTCCGTCGGCCGGCGTCGGCATGGTGACTTCTATCGTCTCCGCGCTGACCGGCATCAAGGTCAAGAAAGACGTCGCCATGACCGGCGAAGTGACGCTTCGCGGACGTGTCCTGCCGATCGGTGGTCTGAAGGAAAAACTGCTGGCCGCGCTTCGCGGCGGCATCAAGACGGTGCTGATCCCCCACGACAACGAAAAGGACCTGGTCGATATCCCGGATAATGTCAAAAAGGGGCTGACCATTATCCCGGTGAGCATGGTCGATGAGGTGCTCACGCACGCGCTGACAAAACCGTTGACGCCCCAGGAATGGGACGAGGAAGCGGAGCTTGAAGCCTCGGCCCTTGCCTCCGCCAACGAAGATAGCGGTGTCGTAAAACACTAGGCGCCGGGAACCGTTTTCAAAGGGCCGCCCGCACATCGTTGCGGGCGGCCTTTTTTTTATCCGTTTCTGGTCCGCCGGGACCTGGGTGGGGGCCGAATCGGTATTTTCGGATTCGGCCCAAATACGCCGTGGTCCGGGTATTCCGGCCGGTTATTTTTCGGTTCTGGAATATTTCCCGTGGCCAGGCTTAAAAAATCATTACGCTATTTCAATGGTTAACCGGTTTTCGCCTGAAAAGTCGCAAAAAGCTGTTGAAAACTGCGGTTCTTCGATTGACGCCATAAAGACACACCCTTTAAAATCCGTTCCATCCAAGGGGTTTCAAGGGCATCCCTTATGACTAGGATGCCCTGTAAAATGACCCTCCATGACCACACTTTATTAGAGGGGGCCTTACTTTGAATAAGAATGATCTCGTTTCCGCAGTAGCAGATTCCACCGGTATGTCGAAAAGCGACGCGGCGAAGGCTGTCGATGGTGTTGTCGACGCCATTACCGCCGCACTCAGTGATGGCGGTGAAGTCCGCCTTGTCGGTTTTGGAACCTTCAGCGTTTCACACCGCAAGGCGACGACGGGCCGTAACCCACGGACCGGCGAAGCCATTCAGATTGCAGCTACCAATGTGCCGAAGTTCAAATCCGGCAAAGCATTGAAAGCGGCAGTCAACTAAGTCGTTTTCCGTTCGATTCAAGATGCCGGCGGTGTCAGTATGTCATCGCCGGTTTTTGATTCCCGTATTGGGCGGTTAGCTCAGCTGGTAGAGCATTCGGTTTACATCCGAAATGTCGGCGGTTCGACCCCGTCACCGCCCACCATTTCTTTTATCGCCGCCACCTCTGTTATACTTGTTGACTCGGTACCCCTGGTGGATAGGATGCACTCCGGTTCGAACGACCCCGTTCGGACCGGCCTGAAAAATTTCGGGGGTGTAGCTCAGTTTGGTTAGAGCGCCGGCCTGTCACGCCGGAGGTCGCGAGTTCAAGTCTCGTCACTCCCGCCATTTCCTTAGGTTTCTTCCAGTTTCCCCTGATAAAACAGACTGTAAAAGTCGATAAAGGGGGTCGTGTCGGGCAGGTTATAGCGCTATAAAAGCCTGTCGGCCGGGGGAGGGGAAAATCCCCTTAAAAACCCGGCGATAAAAAGCCCGTTTGGAAAGGCTGCCGTGGACCAGTTGCTCGCCGAATACCTGCCCATACTGATCTTTTTAGGCATCGCTATTGCCATTGCCGGCTTTGCCGTCGGCGCGTCCTATATCATTGTGCCTCAGCACCCGGACGTGGAAAAAAATTCGCAATACGAATGTGGTTTCGAACCGTTCAGCGACGCGCGGCACAAATTCGATGTGCGTTTCTATCTGGTGGCCATTCTGTTCATCATCTTCGATCTTGAGGTCGCCTTCCTGTTTCCGTGGGCGGTGACGCTCGGCAAGACCGGGGTTTTCGGGTTCTGGTCGATGATGATTTTCCTGGGAATCTTGACCATCGGATTTATCTATGAATGGAGAAAGGGGGCACTGGAATGGGAGTGATACCCCCCGGCCCTGAGCAGGACGCTTTGTTGAGTCAGGTGACCGGCGAGTTGCAGGACAAGGGCTTCGTAGTCGCCAATGTCGATAAGTTGGTCAACTGGGCACGCACCGGGTCGCTGTGGCCGATGACCTTCGGGCTGGCCTGCT